>CACWKM010000005.1 GCA_902761475.1 uncultured Bacteroidales bacterium | reverse complement strand
CTCGGCCTTCGCCTTTGCCTCCCTCTCGGCTCTTTCGGCTTTTGCCTTTGCCTCCTTTTCGGCTTTCTTCTTTGCCTCCTTCTCGGCCTTTTCCTTTGCCTCCTTCTCGGCTTTTTCCTTGGCGGCCTTCTCGGCTTTCTTCTTAGCCTCCTTTTCGGCCTTTTCCTTTGCCTCCTTCTCAGCCTTTTCCTTTGCTAGTTTCTCGGCACGTTCCTTGGCTTGCTGTTCCTTCTTTTGTTGCTTCTCTAATTCGCGTTGTTGGCGCTTGGAGAGTGTGGGCGGCTCCTTGGGTTCGCCGTCGATGGTCGATGGCTTGTCGTGATTGCGGTCCACCTCTTCGCTGGCGCGGTTTTTGCGCCCCGTGAGTTTGTTGTTCTTCACGAGGATGTCCTTCAGGCTGCAGCCCTTGTTGAAGCGGCACAGGTCCACGTTGTGGTCGATGCCCTTGATGCGCCCTCTCTCGCTGAACTGCCATAGTGTCCACTTGGCTCCGCAGCCCAGCGTGGGCTCATTAGAGGCGTAGCGTGCGATGAACAGCGGGTAGTCGGCAAAAGTGGCGCCCAAGATGTTGTTGAAGAACGAGGCGTTAGTGTAAATCATGGGTTTCACGCCGTAGTACTCCTCCACAAGGTCGGCAAAGAGTTTGACGCTATCGCGCACTTGCTGATTGGTCCAGCCTTGCCTCACCTCGATGTCGATGAGCGGGATGAGGTCCTGGTCGGCCTTCTTGGCCACACGCTTGAAGTTCTCAAACTGGTCGCGAATTCTCGAGCCGGTGCGCACAAAGTGGTAACTGCCCACCTTGATTCCGTGTTTGCGCGCGTTCTCGATGTTGTAGAGATAGCGGCGCGAGGAATAGGTGGCACCTTCAGTGGCTTTGACATAGACAAACTTGATTTTCTTGTTGGCTGCCGTGGCTCGCCAGTCGATGTCCTTCTGGTGGTCGCTCACATCGATGCCGTCGAGAATGAGTTCTTTTTCCACCTGTGCATCGTCAAGGTCGATGATGTCGCCAGGTCCGGCCGCCCAGGTGTTGAGAGCGGTCAGTAACATCAGCGATATGACGAGCAACGTGTGTTTCATCGAAATAATGCAACAAAGTTACTGCAATCTAAGTTTAATTGCAAATAAAATGTGTGATGTGGCTCATTTTCTCTTGAACAGTCTCCCCACCACCGGTAGTCGTTGCAGCATGGGAACAAGGTGTTCGTGGCGCACGATGAATGCGGCAAAGAGGATGACGAAGATGGTGCGATAGGCCGTGGCGAGCCACGGATTGGCGATGGGCGGCAGCATGGCCATCGCGGTGAGCACGGCGGTGAGCACCACATAGAGTGTGATGTCGCGCAGCGGATAGGCGATGGGGTAGTAGCGCTGTCCCACGAAGTAACTCAGCAGCATGGCGGTGCCGTAGCCCGCCACGCCAGCCCAGGCGCAAGCCATGTAGCCAAAATGCGGCACAAGCAGCACGTTGGTGGCGATGAGCACCGCACAACCGGCCCCCGAGAACCACGCGCCCCAGATGGTGCGGTCGATGAGTTTGTACCAGAACGACAGGTTGAAGTAGATGCCCATCATGATTTCGGCCACCATGACGATGGGCACTACGCGCAAGCCCTCCCAGTAGTCGGGCGCAATGATGTGCTTGAGCACATCAATCCAGGCCATCACGGCAAGAAACGCCAGCAAGGTGAAGACGATGAAGAACTTCATGGCGCGGGCATAGGTGTCGCGGTTGTCGCGTTCGCTGGCTTTGCCGAAGACAAATGGCTCATAGGCATAGCGGAATGCCTGGGTGATGAGCGCCATTATCATGGCAATCTTGGTGGCGGCGCCATAGATGCCCAACTGCGCATGACCGTCGGAGCCGGGATAGATGAACGGAAAGAGGATTTTGTCGGCGGTCTGGTTGAGGATGCCGGCGATGCCAAGCACCAGGATGGGCCAACTGTAAGAAAGCATGCGCTTCATGAGCGACCAGTCGAACTGCCACTTGAAACCCGTGAGTTCCTTCCAAAAGCCAAAGGTGATGAGCGAGGTGCACACCAGGTTGATGTAGAACGCATAGCCGGCGCCCACGGCGGGGTCATAGATGCGCCCCACGACCTCGGGATGACTCACATATAATTTTGGCAGCAACCAGTAATAGAGCAGGTTGAGCGCAATGTTGAGGAAGATGAACGTGAGTTTGAGTGTGGCAAACTTGATGGGGCGGTGCTTGTGGCGCAAATAGGCAAACGGAATGCACTGGAATGCGTCGAGTGCCACCACCACGGCCATCACGCCCACATAGTCGGGGTGGTCGCCATAGCCCATTGCCGGCGCAATCCATCCCAGCAGCGACAGCACCAGCACCACAAACAGCGTGGACGTGGTGGCTACCGCGGTGAGCACGGTAGAATAGACCTTGCCGCCGTCCTCCTCCTGCTTGTTGGCAAAGCGGAAGAAGGTGGTCTCCATGCCATAGGTGAGCAACACCATGAACAGGGCGGTGTAGGCATACACATTGGTTATCACGCCGTAGCCACCCGAGGCTGCGGCGAGTTGTGCCGTGTAGAGCGGAACAAGCAAATAGTTGAGAAACCGCCCAATGATGCTGCTAAGCCCATAGATGGCGGTGTCTTTAACCAGTGAACCTAAATTGGCCATGCTTGATTAAGAATGATGTTCGGAAAATAACGACTGCTGTTGCGAGGGCAAATCGCGATGCAAGTGCGTGTAGGCCAGCATGGTTACTTCGCGTCCTCGCGGTGTGCGGTTGATGAATCCTTCCTTGATGAGATATGGTTCGTAGACCTCCTCGATGGTGCCTGGGTCTTCGCTCAGCGCGGTGGCGATGGTGCCAAGTCCCACGGGGCCTCCACCAAACTTGTCGATGATAGTGAGCAAAATCTTGTTGTCGATTTCGTCGAGGCCATATTTGTCGATGTTGAGTGCCTCGAGCGCGTAGCGTGCGATGTCGGTGTCGATTTTTCCCGACCCCTTCACCTGAGCGAAGTCTCGCACGCGTCGCAGCAGCGAGTTGGCGATGCGTGGCGTGCCGCGGCTGCGCAAGGCAATCTCCCGTGCCGCATCGTCGGTGATGGGCACCGCGAGCAGGCGTGCCGACCGCTTGATGATGCCTTCGAGCACACGGTGGTCGTAGTACTCAAGGTGGCAGTTGATGCCAAATCGCGCACGCAACGGCGAGGTGAGCAGGCCGCTGCGCGTGGTGGCACCAATGAGCGTGAACGGCGACAGCGTGAGTTGCACCGACCGTGCACCAGGACCTTTGTCTATCATGATGTCGATGCGGTAGTCTTCCATCGCCGAGTAGAGATATTCCTCCACGATGGGACTCAAGCGGTGTATCTCGTCGATAAATAGCACGTCGTTCTCCTCCAGGCTGGTGAGCAACCCCGCCAGGTCGCCGGGCTTGTCGAGCACAGGACCCGACGTGACCTTGAAGCCCACGCCGAGTTCGTTGGCAATGATGTTGCTCAATGTGGTCTTGCCCAGTCCTGGAGGGCCGTGAAACAAGATGTGGTCGAGCGCCTCGCCTCTCATGCGGGCAGCAGCCACAAACACGCGCAGGTTCTCGATAATCTTGTCTTGCCCCGCGAAGTCGCTGAACTGTGCTGGGCGCAGCGCCTTTTCAAAGTCCTGGTCGCTGCGCAGCCGCTCTTTTCTGATGTCAAACTCTTCCACCTGAGCGCTCCTGTGGTGCGATTAGAGTGTGCGGTCGCTTTGCTGGAAGGTGTTGCCCTGACGAATGTCGCCCGTCTGCAGCCCCAGTTTGAGCCATTTCATGCGCTGTTGCGACGTGCCGTGGGTGAAACTCTCGGGGATGTCGTAGCCCTGGGCTTTCTTTTGCAGATAGTCGTCGCCGATGACTTGTGCGCAGCGGATGGCCTCTTCCAGGTCGCCCTCTTCGAGCGAGCCAAAGAGTTTGTTGTCGTGGTGAGCCCACACGCCAGCATAGAAGTCGGCGAGCAGTTCCAGGCGCACACTTATCTTGTTGGCATCGGCCTCGCTCATGCGCGACATTTGCTGGTGGGCTTTGTTGAGCGTGCCCAGCAGGTACTCCACATGGTGTCCCACCTCGTGCGCAATCACATAGGCGTAGGCGAAGTCGCCGTCGGCGCCCAACTGTCGCTTCATGCTGCTGAAGAACGACAGGTCAATGTAGAGGCACTGGTCGCCCGAGCAGTAGAACGGGCCCATCTGTGCGCTGCCCTGGCCGCAAGCGGTGCTGGTGCTGCCGGTGTAGAGCACCATGGTGGGAGCCTGGTACTCGCCGAGGCCGTTCTCGCGGAACACCTGTGACCACACGTCCTCGGTGCCAGCCAAAATCTTCTTGCTGAACTCCGCGAGTTCTTGCTCCTCCTGGGTGAACTCGCGCTGGCCTTCTTCCTGCTCGGTGCCGGTAATGGCACCCATGTTGCCGGCTTGTTGCAGCACGTCGCCAATGTTGCCACCCATCAGCAAGGTAAGGATACCTGCAATAATCAGGCCGCCAATGCCGCCGTTGCCCACTTTCTTACCGGTGCTCATGCCGCGACGATCTTCCACGTTGCTGCTCTCTCGTCTTCCGTCAAGTCTCATAGTTGTAATGTTTTATGCGTTGTTAAAAATATGATTCAATACTTAACTTGCAAATTTAAGCAAAAATCCAATTTTGTGCAACACCTATGGCCGCGAAAGCCCCAAACTTCATCAGGTGGGGGAGTATTATGCGACCAGGGCGCGACTATCGTGCCGCGCCCTGGTGGTGTTGTGCTTGAATGATTGTGTGTGACGTCACTTGACGAGCACCTTGCGTCCGTTCACGATGTAGATGTTGGGCGCGAGGTTGTTCACGTCGGCGGCTTGGATTTTTGACGCCACGCGCATGCCCAGCAGGTTGTACACATCGACGATGTCGGTGGCAGCGGCGATGTCGTTGATGCTGGCGGCCTCGTTAGCACCGAGGTGGCGTGTGCGCAGTGCATAGTTGCCTGCCGAGGTGGTGATGAAGCAGCGAGTTGCGTAGAACTCGTTGGCACCCTCCACGCGGGTGAAGGTGGCCTCGGAGTTGTTGATGGCCAGGATGCCATACTTGTCGGTGCCTGCTGTCTTGACGGTGGCACCACTCATGGTCACTTCCACGCCAGTCTGCGTATGCAGCGTGAGCGAGGGCTCGCGGTTGACAATCTCGGCCTTGACGGCAAACTTTTTGTTGCCCGTTTCGCCTGTGTAGTACAGGATGTAGGGCACATTGGCTTGCACGCCCATGGCGCGGCAGTCTTGGAAATCGAGCGTGATTTCGTTGCCCTGCTGGCTCACGCCCACCAGGCGCTCGAGTTTGAAGTTGGGGCCGAGGGTCTCGACCAGTTGTTGCTCGCTCATGTCAAAGGGCACGGAGAACGTGTTCCAGCCCATGAACAGGAGGCGCGTCATGGTCACGTCCATCTGCTGTCCGTCGTACTTGGCGATTTGCGTGCCGTTGTAGGTGCTCAACGTGAGTCGAGCCTGGGCGTTGACGGTGAGGGCCATCATCGCCACTGCAAGAATGATGTAGAGTTTTTTCATAGTTGTATTGATATTTAGGTGATAAACAAAACTATAACACCTCGTGTGCGCTACGCACAACGATTGTGTGACGCAAATTTAGCGATTATTTCTACTAATTGCAAATAAAATGGCGGCAAAAAGCGGCAAATCGCTACAAATGATTAGTTGTCCCAGTTGGGCATAGGAGCGTTGATTTTGCTCAGGAAGAAGTCCCGCAGATGGCTCCAGTGGCAATAGGGCGCCATGTCGTGGTCCACGGGCAAGGTGGCCTCATGCTCGTTGAGCAGCACCTTGGCGAGCACATCGTCGCTGCCCGGGCGGCGGTAGAGCACAATCTGGATGTTGCAACCCTTGGGGAAGATGTTGTAGTCTTGCCAGTGCTCGTGCAGCGTGTCGAGGTCGTCGCAAGAATAGTTCACGTTGTCGAGTTCCATGAGGCACGCCAGTGGCAGGGTGCAGGTCTCGTGGCCGAAGCGCAGGCTTGCTCCTCGCTCGCCGCCAGCGATGGCGGCGTCGGCCTTATCGACGATGTCGCGCAGCAGGTCGCGCTCAATGTTGGGCATGCGGTTGCCGTTTTGGGGAGCGTTGGCCCAATGCACATACCAGTAGATGTTGCGCAGTCGCCACAACTCGAAAATTTCGTCGTTGGTGAAGAACGAATACAGGTCCATGTCGTCGAATTGCGTTGCCGTCTGCAACGAGCCGGCAATGGAAAAGACGTCGAGCATGAGTCGCTGTGCCCTGTCGCGCGGCAAGAGGGTGGGGTCGCGATAGAGTTGTCGCACAAAGCGCTCGGGTGCCACTCGTGCGGCATAGAGGCTGTCGGTGAGCACGTCCATGCGCTTGCGCACGCCATTGGCCAGGGTGTCATTGCCGTGGCCCCATCCCATGTAGTACATGTCGTGGTAACTGGCGTCGGTGGTGATGCGCAGTTGCGGATTGAGGCTGCGCAGCGTCATCGTCTCGTTGGCCATCGACAAGATGCATCGAATGACCACCGTGGAGCGTGCGTCGATGTGTGCATCGCCGGCAAACACGGTGGGGAAGTTTTTGAACATGCGCTCGGCGATGCCGTGATGCTCAATGGCTCCCACATCGGTGAGGTCGCCCACGCGGTCTATCGAGGCTGCTTGCACGCGTCGCAGCATCTTGAGCAGGCGCTCGCCTTGAAAGGTGAGCACACCGTGGTCGCTGGCCATTTGCAGCATGTCCACGGGGCGGTCGTAGGTGTCGGCGTGGGTGAGCCAGCGGCTGCCGTGACGGCCATAGTGGTCGATGTAGAACGCCTCATATCCTGCCGGAGCCGGGGTGAGGACGGGAAGGGAAGCCTCGTTGGGATAGGGGTAGCCATAGTGGTTGCTGGCGCTACGGTCGTAGCGACCAAGTACTTGTTCCTCGGGGGTGCTGGCAAGCAGCAAGAGCACTGCAAGTGTGCTCATTATGGTGGTGGTGAAGCGTTTCATGTCAGTTGATTGCTTGAGGTATGACGGGAATGTTTGACAACTTGTTGAGGAAGTAGTTGCGCACGTCGTTCCAGTGGTAGTAGGGTGCGCAGTCGGTGGTCACGGGCAGCGTGGCCTCGCGCTCGTTGAGCAGCACCTTCACCAGCACGTCGTCGGGGTGTGTGGCGCTCTGGAAGAAGACCATCTGCACGTTGCATGCCATGGGGAAGATGCGGCAACTCTGCCAGTGCTCGTGCAGGTGCTCGAGGTCGCTGGTCTGGTAGTCGGCGCCATTGAGCCCCATGAGACACACCAGCGGCAGGAGCACGCTTTCGTGCCCAAAGCGCAGGCTGGCACCGCGATGACGCTCGTCAACGGCACGGTCGGCATCTTCGATGAAGTTGCGCAGCAAGTTGCTCTGCATGTAGTCCACGCGACAGTGGGTGATGGGCGTTTCGCCCGAGAGGATGTACCACCGCGCACTGTTATAGCGGTAAATGTTGAGTATGTCGTCGTTGCTGAACAGGTCGTACATGTTCACATGCTCCCAGTCGTGGTGGCTCTGCATGTTGCCGTTCACGTCAAAGAGGTCGAGCAGCATGTTTTGTGCCTTGGCGATGCTGTCGCGTGCCCATCGTTGGTCGTTAAACAGTCGCTTGAACATGTGCTTGGGGTTGAGCCACTTGTCGCGCCATTTATCGACTGCTGGCAAGCCGCCAGTGCGCAGGGGCTGGATATCGGGGTCACCATAGTTGAGGTAGTACATGTCGGCTTTGCTCGACTCGATGGTGATGCGCAGGTCGGGGTTGAGGCTCTTGAGCATGTCGGTCTCGTTTTGCATCGACAAGATGCATCGAATGACCACCGTGGAGCGTGCCTTGACGAAGGCGTCGCCGGCAAACACTTGCGGGAAGTTGTGGAACATGCGTCGCGCAATGCCCTGGTGCTGCTCGGCGCCGATGTCGCTGAGTTCACCCTCTCGCTTGTGCGAGGCGCGCGCTACGAGCCGCAGCGTGTCGAGCACCTGCTTGCCGCGGGCAGTGAGTTTCCCGGCGCGCTCGGCGCGCTCAAGCACCTTGAGCGGACGGCGGTAGTGGCCCGGGTCAATGAGCCAGCGGCTGCCGTGACGGCCATAATGGTTGATGAAGAACGGCTCGTAATCGCCTGGGGCGGGAGTCAATGCGGGAAGGTCCTTGTCGGGATAGGCCCAATAGTTGTTGGCACTCATGCGCGGGTTGGCCTTGAATTCCTCGCGAAGACCGGCAAAGCCAGTCAGCATGAGCACTCCGGCAACCAGCGTTAGCAGCAATCGTTTGTAGCACATGGTGAGAGTTGATGGTTTTGGTAAGAAGTGAATGTGGCATGACGCATGCAAATCTGCGTCACCACAAAGTTACACTTATTCGGCCACATGGCAAAATTTGCCGTAAAAAATAGTCGTGCGATGATGCGAAATTTCTCCGATTGTCCTTATATTTGCATTGTTGAATCTTTTAATCACCACATCATTATGAAACGTGTCATTTTAATATCTGCCATACTGGTTGCCCTGGCTTGCCAACATGCCCATGCGACCAGCGATGTCGAGGCGATGGTGCGCGCCATCGCCCAGGCCGAGGAACTGGTGCCGCAACGCATTGCCAATCGCCCCTATGATGACGTCAATTCTGGTAGGCTCGTCATCAGTGATGCCGAAATCTTGCCGGCCACGGGGCTTTATCGCGGCACGATAACCTATTACTACGATTCGGACATGGACGAGGAAATCAACATGCACTATTACCTCTATTATGTCACCATCGATTTGACCTTTTGCAGCAACCTCTACCATCACTCCATGACCTTCTTCTACGACGAGCCGGGTTTGCCTCGCCATGTGCGCTATGTCACTGGCCGTGGCGTGGACGAAGATTTTGAAGACGATTCCACCATCGATGCCTATCTTGATGAGTTTGGCCATGTGGCCTTTAAACACGAGGATTTGTCAACTGCCGAAATGGCCGTGGAACCGCTTGGGTCGGTGGAGTGGCTCGTGGCAAAAGCACGCGCTCACAAGCAGCAATTCGATGCGATGAAACCCACGGGCAGTTTGAGCATCGAATGAGACCCTAAAAAATCAGCACATGGCCTGACTGGAAAAGATAGTCACGCCGTCCATAAAAAGCGGATGCAATTTTTCACAAAATCGCATCCGCAAAGTTTTTTTAGAGTATGAGAAAATTTACTATGGTTTTAAATAGATATTCATTGCTATCCAAATAAATCCTTCCAAACTGTTGATATTTCAATTGCAAATATAGCAATTAAATGCAAAATGCAAACTTGTTTATGATAAAAATATACATTTTGCTTGAAAAAATACCCATTTATAGTAGGTCTGATTATAAAATGTAATAATTTTCATTTGAGATATGCATAATATGTCCAGATTGTGTAGACTGGTGACGGAAAAATAAACCACTTAACCGATTATTGTTATAATCATTAAGAATTAGAGGGCCGTGTTTACCGAAATAAATAGTTTTAAGGTGAATTTTGTTATTTTATGCTTGATTTTTTTGGAAAAAAGTTCATTTACTTGCTACTTTTGCATTCGAGTTAATCATCAATAGAACAAACTCTTTAATTCAGTTATTGAATATGGGCAACCCCAAGATTGATTTAACGGCGAGGGAGATTGAGGTGCTGAAACTGTTATCTCGTGGCTTAAACAGCAAGGAGATTGCAGAAAAGTTGTTTATCTCGCCCAACACAGTGGAGTATCACCGCAAACAATTGCTCCGTAAGACTGTTTCGAACAATTCAGCCGAATTGATTGGCAATGCTTTCCGTCGTGGCTTACTCAGTATTGCCGACGATTGAAAAATGGTGTACTCTAGAGCGTGCTCAGCACGCCATACTGATCTGATACCAGCACACACTTAGTTTTAGAGTCTCCAAAGATTAAATACCATCGCCCCACATGATGTCGGCAAAAGCGGCATTGATGCGGGGCGATGGTATGTTTTTATGCTAATCCCAAAATTGGTAAATGGCTTTCGGCACAATGTGCCAATAGCCGTGAGGCTCAGCGATAGAGTTTGTTCCAATCGGTGCGGCGCATGAGTTCCTTCACGCGCGGGCTCAACGCGATGAGGGTAGCCATGGTGCATAGCGCCATCAGGGCGAAGGCGAGGTCCATGAGGCTCACCAGGGTGTGCAGCGGCATCACGGCAGCCACCACAATCATGCCCAGGTAGTAGTAGTTGTAGTAGCGGGCCTTGTCGGCGCCAAAAAGGAAATTGGTGCACTTTTGGCCATAGTAGGAATAGGAGAACATCGTGGAAAACGCAAAGAAGAACACGATGGCCATGAGCAAATATTGCCCCACGCCGGGCAGTAGTTGGCCAAATGCTCCCAGGGCCACATAAAGTCCCTTCACGTCGGCCAGTCCGGCATAGTTGCCCGCCATGATGATGGGAATGGAGGTGAGCGTGCACACGAAGCCCGAGTCGATGAGCGGCGCTATCATGGCGATGAGTCCCTCGCGCAAGGGGTCGGTGTTCTTGCTCGCGCCGTGCATCATCGAGGCGGTACCCACACCAGCCTCGTTGACATAGGCGGCACGCCGTGCACCGGTGAGCGCCACATAGGCAAAGGCACCAAAGCCAGCCTGCATGGAGAACGCACCGTGGAATATCGCGGCAAACACGCCGGGGATGCGGTCGTAGTACATCACCATGACCACCACCACCAGCATGAAGTAGAGCACCACCATCAAGGGCACGATGCGCGACGCCATGCGCGCGATGCGCGTGATGCCGCCCAAAATCACGGTGCCCACGATGAGCACGATGGCCACGCCAAGCCCAAATCGCAGCCCCACGCTGTCGGGCAACCCCATGGGCGTGGTGAACACGGTGGTGATGGCTTCGACAAGTTGGTTGGCCTGCATGAAGCACAGCGTGCCCACCAAGCCGAACACGGCAAATGCCGATGCCATCCAGTGCCAACGGCGGTGCAAGCCTTGCGTAATCATGTACATGGGGCCGCCTTGCACCTCGCCAGCCGAGTCCTTGCCCTTGTACATGATGGCCAGAGCCCCCTCGAAGAACTTCGTGCTCATGCCCACGATGGCGCTCACCCACATCCAGAAGATGACGCCTGGGCCGCCAATGGTGAGAGCGATTGCTACACCGGCGATGTTGCCCATGCCCACAGTGGCCGCAATGGCGCTGAGCAGGGCTTGCAGCGAACTGATTTGTCCCGACGGCTTGCCGTCTTGGCTCGCCTGCTTGTGGCGCAAGGCGCGTATCGACCACGGCAAGCGACGAAGTGACACGCCGCCCGAATAGATGAAAAGAAACAATCCGCCGCCTATGAGTAGCAGAAACTCAGGATAGCCGCACACGGCATCGCTCAAGTTGATAATAAAATCGCTCATATATTACTCTTTCCCTTTACTAAATACTCTGTGTGTGATTCTATAAGTTGGTATTGTGTTGTCAGTGTTAAAGTTCCTCTTCGAGGCACTTTTTCATCGGCCTGCTATGACCAAGCGGCGCGCATCTTCGATGCGCCAGCGTCTTCGACGCGATGCTTGTTTGCCAACATTTTAATCTGCGATAGAAACTTAAATAATTTATAATAATGTGTGTCATTGAGCCGCTCAACGCCTGCGGCGATTGTTCTGATAGTCGCGATAGCGGTTGCCGCTGTAGATGTTATCGCCAAAGCCCTGGCTGTTGAACTCGTCGTCATATTCGTCTTCCTCTTCCTCGTCGTTGCCCTGCTTCTTCTGCCTGTTCTCGCTTGCCGGACGGTTGCGCTTGATGTCGAGGGGCTTTTGCATGTCTATTGCCGTCTCGTAGATGTTCCATGCTTGTTCCACGTCCCAATTGCGCCTCAGTCGCAGTTTCTTGGGATAGTAATACACCTCCTCGGGTTGCAGGTGCTGGCTGTAGTTGCCGGTGTCCCATTGCCCGTTGCCGTTCTTGTCGAGCACCAGCAGCACGAAATAGGTGCCTGGCAGCACATTGTGGAACTCGAACTTGCCTCCCTTCACGGCGCTCGTCTGTATCACGCGTTGGCTGCCATCCACCAGTTGTGCAAAGGCGCTGTCGCGCACGTTCACGCTGAAGAACACGTTGGCATATTCCTCGACGCCTCGCACCTTGACCTCCATCTTGAAGGGCATCGACGGCAAGTCATAGAGCGAGCGTACTGCCGCCGAGTCAATGGTCAGACGGTAGGTGGAATCGGGCTTTAGCGGTGCCATGACCACATATCGCATCGGGTCGTAGTCGTGCGCCAGTTGCAATGGAGAGACATCGGTCATGGGTATCCACAGCGAGTCGCGCTTCATCTCCAGATGCACGCCGCGCTGGTCGATGCTGCTCAGGGGCGTTTCGCACTGTATGGCGATGGTGTCGCCAATCTCCAGCGTACCCTTTTGCACTGCGGCGAGCGTGATGTGTGGCACGATGCTGTCGGTTTCCTCTTCCTCGCTGTCGTGTTTCTTTTTCTTCTTGGTAACTTGCCGCTCGGCCTTGATTTGTGCGGCGGTCTTGACCACGGCAAACTTAATGGTGTCGGTGGTGGGGACCAGACGGTCGAGCGAGTCGGTGTGCATGTAGTGCAGGGCGGTGGTGATGGTGTCGGCTCGGGTGAGCGCGCTGTCGGTGAGCCAGTAGAACACCGAGTCGCGCTTGGGGGTGTATTGCAGCACGCACCAGTCGTCGCGGGTGGGGCGCGGCGAGAGCACTTCAAGGCGTGGCAACGAGTCGCTGGGCGCGCTCAGCAGCACATGCAGGCGGTTGCGGTCGATGCGCTTTGCGGTCTTGAGGTAGTGCGAGCGATAGTTCTCGTTGAACATGCACAGCAGCAAGTCGTTGGGCAGATAGAGCGGATGAACGCCCGGCATCACGGTGTCCACTTTGTGGTCCCAGGTGAACACGGTGTCCATCGACTCGTAGGTGCCCACCGAGGGCACGATGATTTCGTCGAGAAAAGCGATGTCCTCGCTGCGTGCCATGCGGTAGTCGCCGTCCATGTCGGTGAGTGCAAACACATGATACCGTCCGGGTTTGAGGTTGCGCAGGGTGAACTGTCCGCGGTCGTTGGTGCGGCTAAGCCGGTCGAAGGGTAGGCGAGTGAACGCACTGTCGTCGAGATTGGTGTGCAGACCCACAATCACATGCTGCATGGGTTCCAGGTCGCGGGCGCGCAACACGATGCCGCTCACTTGAAGCGTGTCGATGCTGTCGCCGGTGGAGAATGCGTAACTGAAGCCTTCGAGCGCGTTGCCCTCGTTGTTGTCGACGATGGCGTCGGCGAAGTCGATGCAGTAGGTGGTGTTGGGCAGCAACGTGTCACGCAGGTCGATGGTGATGCGCTTGCCCAGCGTCTTGATGAGCGGCGCCTCGTGCTGAGTGGGCGAAATCACCACTTTCTTTTGTTGGTCCTTGATTTGCACAATCTCATTGAAATTGAGGACGATGTGTCCCTTGTCCACTCTGAGCGCGCCAGGCGTGGGCGAGGCCTTGACCATCACCGGCGGGGTGTAGTCGCGCGGGCCACCCTCGGGCGAACCGATGCTGGCGCAAGAATAGAGCAACAGGGCCACAAGGACCGTTGCAACAAGATGTGTGGTGTGTCTCAAACTCATTTCAGCATGCAAAGTTAGTGCAAGCCGAGCGCAAACGCAAATTTATTTGCAGTTTGCAGAGGCGCGGCCTAACTTCGGCGCCTCCGTCGCCAACGTAGTGCAAGCCGAGCGCAAACGCAAATTTATTTGCAGTTTGCGCCGCTTAACTTCGGCGACCCCGTCGCCAAAAGCGAAAAGCGCCGGGTAACTATCGTCTATTCAAAGAATAGTGCTCGCATTTGATATCTTTTTTGTACCTTTGCAGTCGAAAACGTGGTGACTGCCATGTTGCCGGTGAGTGGTAGCATGGCGGCTGAAAAGGGAATCGGGTGCAAATCCCGAGCAGAACCCGCTGCTGTGAGTCCGAAATGCGGTGATGAACCGCACAAGAGTCACGTTGCATGCATCTAGAATGCGAGGAGCCACTGTCGTTGACCTGACGATGGGAAGGCCGCAACGCTCATGACCAGGACAAGCCAGAAGACCTGCCATGCTTTCGTGAATAGGAACAGTCGCAAGGCTTTCGTGGATTTAGAGCCGTTGTGAGACAACGAATGAGCACATATTATTGCACCGCCCTTGCGGGTGTGCGTGCCATGCCTGTGGTGTGGTGCGTGTTGTCGTTGTGCTTGTGGGTCGCCAGCGCTCATGCGCAGATTTCTCGGCTCGACTCCATGCAATATTTGCAAAACGTCACCGTCTATGGCGTGAAGCCCTATGCCGAGGTGATTCCGGCGCAAACCCTCTCGGGGGCCAAACTTGAGGCCCTGAGCAGCCACAGCGTGGCCGACGCCATTCGCTACTTTGCCGGTGTCCAAATCAAGGACTACGGCGGTGTGGGAGGCCTCAAGACGGTGGACGTGCGCAGCATGGGCAGCAACCACATGGGCGTGTTCTACGATGGCATCCAACTGGGCAACGCGCAAAACGGCCAAGTGGACTTGGGGCGCTTCTCGCTCGACAACATCGATGAGGTGGCTCTGTATAATGGCCAAAAGAGCGAGATTTTTCAGAGTGCGCGCGACTTTGGCACGTCGGGCTCCATCTATCTGCGCACCCGTCGTCCGCAGTTCGCCATGGGGCAAACCGACCACCTGCTGGTGACCATGCGCACGGGTTCCTTTGGCCTCGCCAATCCGTCGGTGCGCTGGGAACACAAGTTCTCGCCCCATGTGTCGCTCTCGCTCAACACCGAGGGCACGCTGGCATCGGGCAAATACCACTTCCGCTATCGCAAGTTCTTCAGCGACGGGGAGTTGGCCTGGGACACCACCGCTGTGCGTCGCAATGGCGACGTGCAGGCGCTGCGTGCCGAGGCTTCGCTCTTTGGCACCTACGACGGCTCGCGGTGGATGGGCAAACTCTACTACTATGTGAGCGAGCGTGGCATCCCTGGCGCCATTGTGAACAACGTGTGGAAGACCGCGCAGCGACAGTGGGACCGCAACTTCTTTGCGCAAGGCAGTTATGAGCGGAAATGCTCCGAGCGCTATGAACTGCGCGCACAGGCAAAATATGCCCGCGACTACTTGCGCTACCTTAACCCCGACACCACGCTCATGCTCATCGACAACAAGTTCTGGCAGGACGAAATTTACCTGAGCACGGCGCACAAGGTGACGCTGGCGCGCGACTGGGATGTGAACCTGGCGGTGGACTACCAGTGGAATTACCTGAACTCCACGCAGGTGAACTTCGTGTATCCCACACGTCATAGTCTGCTCACTGCGCTTGCCACCGCCTACACCTGGCGTGGCTTCAAGGCTCAGGCGAGCCTGCTCCACACCCACATTGCCGACCGCTACACCACGCGCAACGATGGCACCGTGCTGGCTCACCACCGCAAGCGTCTGGATCGTTTCACACCGGCCGTGTTTGTGAGTTATCGTCCCTGGGCAGCCCACGACCTGAGTTTTCGCGCCTATTACAAGACGGCGTTCCGCATGCCCACCTTCAACGACCTGTACTATACCGACATGGGCAACGTGCAGTTGCGTCCCGAGCGTGCTATGCAGGTCAATGTGGGCGCGCAATATCAACTCTTTACCGAGCGCGGCTTTGTGGCCAGCGCACGCCTCACTGCCGATGCCTACTACAACCGCATCACCGACAAGATTGTGGCCATCCCCACTGGTTCAGGACAATATCGCTGGATGATGATGAACATAGGCGAGGTGCGCATTCGAGGCATCGACCTCACTGCCGCGGTGGCCTTGCGCCTTCCTGCCGACATCATTGCGGAGTTCACTCTGAGTTACACCCACCAGCATGCCCAGGACTATAGCGACCCCACCGACCGCGGCGAGGCCGGCAGTTATCACGGGCAAATCGCTTATGTGCCCTGGCACAACGGCAGCGTGGCCACTCACCTCAAGTGGCGCGACCTCGATGTGAACCACAGTTTCATCTATGTGGGCGAGCGCTATCACAACAGTTCAAACATTCCGGCTAATTACGAGCAGCCGTGGTACACCCACGACTTGTCGGCGAGTTACCGTTTTGCCCTGCGCGGCACGCGCTACATCAAGGTCACCGCCGAGGCCAACAACTTGTTTAACCAGCAATATGAGGTCATCCTCAATTATCCCATGCCCGGTCGCAACTATCGCTTGGGCGTGGCATTTGGATTTTAACTTAGGACTATGGTCAGGCAATCATCACATAACCGCTTTTGGTCGCTGGCGTTGTGGAGCGTCGCCCTGCTGGCGTTGTGCGCCAGTTGCCGCCACGAGGATGTGATTTTCATCCCCGAGCATGTGCAGGTGGCGCAGCCCGAGTACACCTCGGTGAGCGGTTTCTACCTGCTCAACGAGGGCAACATGGGCAGCAACAAGTGCACGCTCGACTACTACGACTACACCACGGGCCTGTATCACCGCAACATCTTTGCCGACGCCAATCCCACACAGGCCCTCGAGATGGGCGACGTGGGCAACGACATAGGCATCTATGGCTCCAAACTCTATGCGGTGGTCAACTGCTCCAACAAGATTGATGTGATGGACGCGCGCAGCGCGGCCAAAGTGGGCCAGGTGGACATCCCCAACTGCCGCTACATCCGTTTCCATGGCAAATATGCCTACGTCACCTCCTATGCCGGGCCGGTGGAGATAGACCCCGACTACAAGCAGCGCGGCTATGTGGCAAAAATCGACACCACCACGCTGCAAGTGGTGGCAACCTGCATGGTGGGTTTCCAACCCGACGAGTTGGAGATTGTGGAGGGAAAAATCTATGTAGCCAATTCTGGCGGCTACATGGTTCCCAATTACGAGAACACGCTGTCGGTGATTGACTTGGCGACCTTCAAGGAGGAGGCTCGCGTGCCCATCGCCATCAACCTGCAGCGCGTGCGTTGCGACCAGCGCGGCATCTTGTGGGTGGCCTCGCGCGGCGACTATTACGAGACGCAGAGCCACCTCTATGCCTACGACACACGTAAGCAGCGCCTCGTGAAAGAACTTGACGTGCCCGTGGGAAACATGTGGCTCGACGGCGACTCGCTCTACATCATCAGTTCGGAGTGGAGTTACCTCGACGCCAGTTATGGCGGTGCCACCTATTGTATCGTGGACACGCGCACCATGCAAGTGGCGAACCCCATGTTCATTGCCGACGGCACGCAGAACAGCATCAAGCGCCCCTATGGCGTGGCGGTGAACCCCATCACCAAGGACATCCTGGTGACCGACGCCCGCAACTATGTGTTGCCGGGCAACATCTATTGTTTCGACCGCACGGGCACCTTGCGATGGCGGGAGCGCACGGGCGACATTCCAGCGCACATAGTGTTTACTAAATAGTGATGACAACAATGAAGAAATATTACCTGACCTTGACGGTGGCACTGCTGGCAACCGTCGCTGTGGCGCAGCACAAGCCATACATCACTCGGATATATGACTTTCGTCCCGCTCCCGGTCAGTTTGTGAACGAATTGCCCGAGTGGGAGCCCGGCGACACGCACGAGACGATGCTCGAGCGCGTGGCCGAGGCGATATGCGGCTATGACCGCACGCTCACCGATGGCACCACGCGCCCCGTGGTGGCCGACGGCATGGTGTCGCTGGGGGCATTTGGAGGATATGTGGTGTTTGGCTTTGACCATCCCGTGGTGAACGTGCCGGGCGAACTCGACTTGCAAATCTTTGGCAATGCTTTCCAGAGCGACGAATCGTCCCTGAGCGGCGGCAGTTGCGAGCCCGGCATCGTCATGGTGAGCACCGACGTGAATGGCAACGGCATCCCCGACGACGCATGGTATGAGTTGGCGGGTAGTGACCACAACGCCGCCGGCACGCAGCGAGGCTACACCATCACCTATTACCGCCCCGACCCCGACAAAACGCCCGTTGCGAGCAGCAATTATCGCTTTGTGACCGATGCCGAGTATATCCGCTGGACGGCCAACGACGCGTTGAACCCCGACAGCGTGGCGGGTTATATGCCTAAAATCTCGTTCCACACACAAAGTTACTGGCCAGAGTGGATTGAGGGCGACCAACTCACATTCACCGGCACCAAACTCGCCTGCAATGCCATCGCCCTCAACGACAAGGGCACCAACTGGCTGCAATTGTTTCTCGACTGGGGATATGTGGACAATCGCAGCGATTTTCCCTATCAAGGCGGCGAACCGCAAGAGAAGCAAAACAAGGGCTTCGATTTGGGATGGGCTATCGACGACGACGGCAATCCCGTGAAACTCGCCAGCATCGATTTCGTGAAGGTTTACACCGCCATGAACCAGTGGTGCGGTTGGGTGGGGGAGACCTCGACCGAAGTCGCCGGGGCCATCGACCTGCATCCCGATGCAGAGGTGCCCGAGCCGCAAGGCATCGTGGGAGATGTGAATGGCGATGGAGAGGTCACCGCGACCGACGTGGCCATGATTGTCAACATCCTCGCCGGATTGGAGCCACGAATCGATGCGGCCGACGTCAATGGCGACAATGAGGTGTCGGCTACCGATATCGCCATGGTGGTCAATATCCTCGCCGGGCTACAAGACAATGAGTAATTCTATTAGATATTTATTTTTTCAGTAATCATTTAATTTATAATTTGTTATGAAAAAGATTTACATGCTTGTTGCGGCTGCCATGATGGCCGCGTGCGCCTCGGCTCAGGTAGAAGAGGTGCTTGACTTGAGCGAAGGCTCTTTCACCTTTACTGGTGAAATGTGGGCCGAGACCTACAACGAAGAAAAGCCTGCCATCGAGGTGGCTCCCTTCAGCCTGTCGCATCTCACCAGTGGCGATAGTTGGGGTGGCAGTTATTGGGATGGTTTTACGATTTGCAAGAGTGCCAACAATACCGAAGGCGGCATGGCTCACCAGTGGAGCAACATGGCCGGCGGTGGCATTGGCAGTGTGAGCGAGAGTGGCAGCGTCACGGTCGATGCCAACGCACCCTATGTGCTGGCCTATTTCGTTAATTGGTTTGGCAACGAGAATTGCACGGTGTCTTTCACCGATGGCCAAAAGCGCGAGGCTGTAGGCATGTATGTGGTGAACACGCCCTATGCCTATTTTTCTTGCCTCAATGGTGAGGCTCCCGCGCGCGCATTCGATGTGGAGGGTGACTCATTCACCATTACTGCTCATGGTGTGAATGGCACCACCGAGACCGAGGCAACGCTTGAACTCGTCGGCTATCACAATGGCACCTTGAGCGCCGTTAACGACTGGACTTGGTGGGATTTGAGTGGATTGGGCCAAGTGGATAAGATTTACTTCACGATGAACTCGACCGACACAGGTAGTTGGGGTATCAACACGCCTACCTACTTTGCTATGGACCGCCTTACCGTGAAGCCCGTCACTACCGCCATTACCGATGTGGCTGCCGACCGCGAGGTGGCTTCGTGCTCCTTTGTGGACATGGCTGGCCGCGTGAGCGCTCAACCCCACAATGGCCTCAACATCGTGGTGACGCGTTACACCGATGGCACCCAGAAAACAACAAAAGTCGTTTTCTGAAACGCATCGGCATAGTTAAGTAAATGAGGATGTGTCAGAATTCTGACGCATCCTCATTTTGTATTTCGTCACCTGTGGTGCGCAAGGGGGCGCGACTCCGCCCCCCCCAATAACTGTAGGAACGTGCCGTGACACGTCCGAAACCGCACGTCCGAAACGATTGGTTTTGAGGGCGGTCTCAACGCGAAATTAGAAGACGACTTTTGCCGTTTTCACTGTGCCATCGGTGAGTGTGGTCACCACGATGTTCAGCCCGTTGAAGGGATGGTCGCTGGTTTGCCCCAGTGCATTGACATATAGCACGCTCTTCACTGTGGCGTCGCCCGCCTTGATGGTGCCGATGGCGGTGGTAATGGCTGGATAGTTATAGGCGTTCAGTTTGTAGTTTTGGAACGCCAGCGGGTCGTCGGCAGCCATGCGTCGCGGTGCTTGATTGGTTTGGTCCCAAGCGCTCTTGAGTCGCACCACGCCGTGGATGGAATAGACCTTATCTACCTCCATGTTGTTCGTGCCGCTGCACCACCCGAAGTCCAAGTCGAGACTTTGTCCCTGTGCTAGGGCTGCACTGCTGTGGCCGCGCAGTTTGGGCGTGCCGCCTTTGGTCTCGTAGTAGCCCGTGACTTTCATCACTTCGCAGGGTGCGGGTGCAAACGGTTCGTCAAGATGGTATTCATTGATTTGCAGGTATTTGTTGCCGCTCACGAACGGCAGGGTGCTCAAGGTGAGTGTTGGGTTGCCATTCACCAGCGTATAAAAGCCCGTGATGGAGTTCCCCTTGAGAGTCATGCCGACGAATGGTGTGGGAGCATCTTCGGGATAATCGGTGAGGCACACCCACTTGCCAAGGCCATCGGTGGCATACACGTTGCCGTCAGGGTCCATTTCGCTCATGATGACGATGTCGTTGGCGATGTGATAGTCGGTATCGCTCGTTCCCTCGTCGAGGAGTTGGCTCAGTGTGACGGTGGGGCGTGCTGTGCGCACGGTGAATGTGCAAGGCTCACCCCAGATGGCTCTGCTGGCCCAATTGGGATTGATGAGGAACCATTCATAGGTGTTGCCCTCGCCCAAGATGCCATTGCCAGTGAGCAGCAATGTCGTCTCCTCGCCCGCGGGAATGAGCACATTGTCGGTGATGGGCGACGTGAGGATGCTATTGCTGCCCACGGGACGCACTATGCTCTCAATCTTGCCGTAGAAGTCATGGGAGCCGTTGTTGACGATTCTCACCGTGGCACGCAAGTCGTCGGCAGGCATAAACTCATCGATGACGCAAAAATCGGAGTATGCCAGGTTGACCACCGCATCATTGGTTACCGTCACAGGCACCCCGTTGCCTTCCACCATGTTGGCATTGTCGAGCAGCACGAGCGTGTAGTCGCCAACGCTCACATTGGGCTTAATGGTGCAATTGAGCGTCAACGTGCGTTCGGCACACAAGTCCACCAGCATGGCATTGCTCTGATAGGCCACGTCGCCGTCACCATCGAGCAGTGCCAAAGTCACGTTGGCGTTGTATTCACCGCTGTTGCAGCCTAACTCCACCGTGACCGAGGCATTTCTGTTTGCCGTGATAGTGGGGGCCACATTGATGCTGTTCACCACCAGTTCGCTTGGCGTGCTATTGACCTGCGAAAAGTAAACCATGCCATCTTTTATGGTCATGAGCACGTGGTCGGGTTTGCCAGGAGGTGTTTTGGCACGGGCAATATCGGCTAGGTCCACCCTGAACGACCTCACGGCATAGATGTCATAATCTCCCTCGGGAAGGTGCTCTTTGGGGTAATAATAGGTGTTCCATTCATGAGCGACGCCTTTCGTGACCAACTTGCCGGCCTCCACGGCTCGGCTAATGCCACCGTCCACCTTATTGCCTTGCTTGTCGAAAACGTGAAAACCGATATAAAACGCCTCGGGTTGCCCGGAATAGAAAAAGCGTCCGCCCTTGATGGGCATGTGAATCACCTCGCCCAGTTCCATTTGCTCTCGTTTAGGCGTGAAACCAGAGATGTAGAGTTCGTTTTCCTCGGGAAGTGGCTCGCCGCCCTGGTTGGGCTTGATGCCAATCACCATTTCTTGCTCGTTGTTGTAGCCACCCTCAAACGAGCCAATGCCCTGTTCCGATGGGTTGAGCGAAGTGAGCAAGAAATAGCCATTGCCATATCCGCTCCATCCCCAGTTGAAGTGGAAATAGCCGTCGCTATTGTAGCCGTCGCACACGAATTCGTGACCACCGCCTTTTGCATTGCCCGCATACATCACTGGGCGTGCGGCGTTGAGTTCGTCAACCAAGAGTTGCTCCCACTCATCGCCGGTGTACTTGTCACGGAACACAAACTGTGCTGTGGCGTCGTAGTCGAAGTAGTTGACCAGCGCATCGCGGGCAGCAATGGTGTGGGCCGCGCTACCTGTTGACCGACTGCCGTAGTGCATATTCACGGCAATGCCACAATCGGCCATGAGCCGTGCCACCGCCTCGCCTTGCTCAATGGAATAGGAATTGGTGTAGTCTGGCAACATCTGGTCCCATTGGTAAACCGATTCGCTGAAGTCTCGGCTCAG
>CACWKM010000004.1 GCA_902761475.1 uncultured Bacteroidales bacterium | reverse complement strand
ACGATTCCATTAGGTGGCAGCATAAAGTTCAGATCGTCGAAAAGCAGTTTGTCGCCAAATGCCTTCTTCACATGCTGTGCTTCAATTACCTTGTTGCCAAGTCGGGGACCATTCGGTATGAAGATTTCCAGTTTCTCTTCCTTTTCTTTCACGGTCTCGTTGAGCAGTCTGTCGTAACTGTTCAGACGCGCTTTACCCTTAGCTTGACGGGCTTTGGGAGCCATGCGCACCCATTCTAACTCACGCTGCAAAGTCTTCCGGCGCTTGCTTTCCTCTTTTTCTTCCTGAGCCAACCGTTGTGTCTTTTGCTCCAGCCAGCTGCTATAGTTTCCACGCCATGGAATACCCTCTCCGCGATCAAGCTCAAGAATCCATCCTGCCACGTGGTCGAGGAAGTAGCGGTCGTGGGTCACGGCGATGACGGTGCCCTCGTACTGCTGCAGGTGTTGCTCGAGCCAGTCGATGCTCTCGGCGTCGAGGTGGTTGGTGGGCTCGTCGAGCAGGAGCACGTCGGGCTTTTGTAGCAGCAGTCGGCACAGTGCCACGCGACGTCGCTCGCCGCCGCTCAGGTGCTCGGTGAGTTGGTCGCCGGGCGGGCAGCGTAGGGCGTCCATGGCGCGCTCCAGGCGGCTGTCGAGGTTCCACGCGTCGGTGGCGTCGATGATGTCCTGCAACTCGGCCTGGCGCGCCATGAGGGCGTCCATCTTGTCGGCGTCCTCGTAGTACTCGGGCAGGCCGAACTTTTGGTTGATGTCCTCATATTCCTGCAGGGTGTCCACCACGTGCTGCACGCCCTCTTGCACCACCTCGCGCACGGTCTTCGTGGGGTCGAGTTGGGGGTCTTGCGGCAGGTAGCCCACGGTGTAGCCGGGGGCAAACACGACTTCGCCCTGATACTTGGTCTCGAGACCCGCGATGATTTTCATCAGCGTGGATTTGCCCGAGCCGTTGAGGCCGATGATGCCTATCTTGGCACCATAGAAAAACGAGAGGTAGATGTTCTTGAGCACCTGTTTTTGGTTCTGCTCGATGGTTTTGCTCACTCCCACCATGGAGAAGATGATTTTCTTGTCGTCGACAGTAGCCATTTGTTTCAATTAGGAATTAAGAATGATAATGATGAATGATGAATTATGAATTGAACAGCGAACTTATTCAATTAGGAATTAGGAATTATGAATGATGAATTGAACAGCGAACTTATTCAATTAGGAATGAGGAATTAGGAATTATGAATTGAACAGGAATTCGTGAAATTCGTTGTTTTTTTAGATGTTGATGACCAGTTCCACTGGGCAGTGGTCGCTGCCCATGATGTCGGTGTGAATGGCTGCGCTTTGCAGTTGCGGTGCGAGCCGTTGCGAGGCGAGGAAGTAGTCGATGCGCCACCCGGCGTTCTTGGCGCGCGCCTGGAAGCGGTAACTCCACCAGGAGTACACGCCCTCGAGGGTGGGGTTGAAGTGTCGCCAAGTGTCGATAAATCCAGCCTGTAGCAGGGTGGTCATCGCGGCGCGCTCCTCGTCGGTGAATCCGGCGTTGCGGCGGTTGCTCTTGGGGTTCTTGAGGTCTATCTCCTCGTGGGCCACGTTGAGGTCGCCGCACACGATGACGGGCTTCGCGGCGTCGAGGCGCAGCAGATAGTCGCGGAAGGCGCGCTCCCACTCCATGCGGTAGTCCAGGCGACGCAGTTCGTCCTGGCTGTTGGGCGTGTAGCACGTCACCAGATAGAAGTGTTCCATCTCCAGGGTGACGATGCGTCCCTCGTGGTCGTGCTCGTCGATGCCCATGCCATAGGTCACGTTGAGCGGGGTGTGGCGCGTATAGATGGCCGTGCCGCTGTAGCCTTTCTTGTCGGCATAGTTCCAGTAACTTGCATAGCCGTCAAACGCCATGTCGAGTTGCCCGGCCTGCAACTTCGTCTCTTGCAGGCAAAAGAAGTCGGCATCGAGTTGCTTGAAGACGTCGGCGAAGCCCTTGCCCGCCACGGCGCGCAGGCCGTTCACGTTCCACGAAATCAGTTTGTAGGTCATTGTCGTTATGTGGTTAGAATGTTGTCACTTGGTGTGTCGCAAGAGGGCGAAAAGCGCCATTGCCATCGCGAGCACGCCGGCAAAACACACATACAGCGGCCAGCCCTGCAGCGTGCCGCGATTAGCAAAGTAGAGCACCAGCAGTGCGCCCACTATGCAGGCGATGCACAGCAGGTACACGCGATTCAATTTCTTGCGTTCCTCGTCCATAGTTTTACAAAGTTAGCAAAAACTGCGCACAACCACAAATATAATTCCCGCACCTACCCGCCGTTAGGACAAATGACGCGGCTCGGCAGGCTTATTCAATTAGGAATTAGGAATGAGGAATTATGAATTGGAACAACGAATTACACGGATTTCACGAATTCGTGTTCAACACGTCACAAAAAATCCGTTTAATCCGTTTAATTCGTTGTTCAAAATATGTCTGAGCAGTTACATCGAGTTGGCAATGAAGGCGTTATCGCGGACATGCCACGGCATATATTGCGTCATGCCCCCCCCATGAAAATGAATAGGGTTGGTTACTCTGTGCGGTTGTGGCGGAGGCGGAGGAGAGTGACGGTGAGGATGATGGCCGCCGCGATGAGGATGAGCCAGAGCAGGTTGTTCTCGTTGGCCCACGACGGCAGTTGCCAGCCGCCGTTGTCGCCATTTTGCTGCTGGGCGGGCACGGCGGTTGCGTTGGTGGCTTGGGAATCCTTGTTGTCCTGTCGTTTGAGTGCGAGGGAGTCGGCTGCGGCGCGTTCGGCGATGCTGTCGCGATAGTCCACGCGATAGAGGTTCACCGCGTTGCCGCCCAGTCCGCTACGCGCTTGCGAAGTGACCACGAGAAAACGGCCGTCGTCGGCGATGTGCAGCCCCACGGGGTAGGAATCGACGGTGATTTGCGTCACGGTGCGCATGGTGCGTGTGTCGACCACATAGAGTGCGCTTGCCGAATTGCAGGCGGCGAACACGTATCTGCCGCTCGGCGATGCCTCGATGGTGCGCGCCCCGCCGCCCACATGGCACGTCTGCCAGCCGGTGAGAGGCATGCGTGTGCCCGAACGGTGCTCGATGGCGCTAATCACCGCGTCGAGCGGGATGCGTTGCACCAGGCCGGCGGCGTTCACGCTGGCATAGAGGTAGCCGTGGTTGATGATGAGGTGGCGCGCATTGGAGATGCCGGTGAGGATACCCAGATAGGTGCGGCTTGGCACGTCGATGACGGCAATGCCTCCACCGCCCATGCAGCCCACCAGCAAGTAGCGGTCGTCGGGGGTGAACACGGTGCCGCGCAGCAGCAAGCCGCTATTGGCGTCGCGGTTCACGGGGTGAGTGAGGCTGAAGTTGAGCGTCAACTCGTGCTCCACCACCACCGGTGCGAGGTGGTGCCACTGCTTGATGTCGGGCGAACTGATGTCGACCAGGCCCACGGTGTTGTTGCCCCAGTGGGTGATGGCAACGAGTTTGTTGTCGTGCGAGCAGGCAATCATCTTGGGCAGCGGTCCGGTTTCCATCATGCGCACGATGCTGTCGCTCTGCGTGTCGATGATGGCCACCGCGCTGGGGTCTTGCGCGTTGATGTCGAATGTGCGTCGGTAATAGGGCACCCACAGGTAGCGTCCGCCGTGCGAGAACGTGCTCTCCACCGGTTTGCCCAGGAAGGCGCGCTTTTCGCCGCCCACGTAGTGCGTGAAGCGGTAGTAGTTGCTTGGCGCGTTCCACAACTCGCCCTGGCCGCTCTTGAAGTCGTGGTGAATGACCTTGAGTTTGCGCCCCGTGGCCATGTCGTAGACCACTGTGCGGCAGCCTTCCAGCGAATTCACGTAGTACTTGGTACCGTCGGGGTGAAAGTTGACCGACTTGGGCGACATCACGTCCACGTCGCGCGTGGCGGTGTCGCTCCAACTATAGTTTTGCTTCTTGCCTATGCAGGTGAGAGTGATGGAGCCGTCGTCGGCTTGCACGCGTTCGCCCACGCGCACTTTGCGCACGGGAGGCTCGCCCTGAGCCCAAGAAAAGGACGCAACAAGCAACGCTACGAGTAGCAAACGGCTAATGCTGATAGTTTTCATGTGGTAGTGTGTCAAAAAATATGTTGCAAAAATAACTATCATTGCCCAATCTATCACCATGGAGTGCGAAAAAAAATGCGTTGCGGGCGGCATGGAGTGTAAATTTTCGCTAAATGTGGCGCAAAAATCCGTGTTGACGCCCCTTGACGATGACCAATTGAAAAAAAGTTGCTATATTTGCCTGATTATAGCGTAAAATTGAAGATAGAAAGATTATGAAGAGCGATAGCATCGTTATCATACCCACTTATAACGAGAAGGAAAACATCCGTGCCATCACCGAGGCTGTGCTCGAAATCGCCGAGCACCAGTTCGACGTGCTTGTGATTGACGACGGTTCGCCCGACGGCACTGCCGCCATCGTGCGCGAACTCATTGGCGCGCACCCCGAGCGTGTGCATCTGGTGGAGCGCACTGGCAAGTTGGGCCTCGGCACCGCCTACATTGCCGGGTTCAAATGGGCGCTGGAGCATGGCTATGACTACATCATCGAGATGGACGCCGACTTCTCTCATCCGCCTCGCAAACTCATTGAGTTGCAACAGGCGTGTGCCACCAATGCCGACGTGGCGGTGGGCTCGCGCTATCTCACTGGCGTGAACGTGGTGAATTGGCCCATGGGCCGCGTGCTCATGTCCTACTATGCCAGCGCCTATGTGCGCTTGATTACTGGCATGAAGGTGCGCGACACCACGGCGGGATTTGTGTGCTATCGCCGCGAGGTGCTCGAGGCCATGAATCTCGACGGCATAGAGTTCAAGGGCTATGCCTTCCAGATTGAGATGAAGTTCACTGCCTATCGCATGGGTTTCCACATCGTGGAGGTGCCCATCGTGTTCGTCAACCGTGTGCTGGGCACCAGCAAGATGAGCACGAGCATCTTTGGCGAGGCAGTGTTCGGCGTGATTAAACTGCGCCTGGAGTCGTGGTTCAACAAAAAGCGTTTCCAGCGTCGCGCGCAATGAGGCGTCAAGTTCTCATCGTCCTGTGGCTCTCGCTGGTGGTGGCTCTCACGAGTTGCTACCGCTCGTCGTCGACTCATGGTGCCGGCGCTGCCGACTCGACCAGCGTGATGCGTCATGCACAGTTACTCACCCTGGAGCGCGGCGAGGCCTACACCGTGGCCACCGTCGCCGACCCCTGGCGCGGCGGCGTGTTGCGCCGATATGTGCTGGTGCCCCGCGACGAGGCCTTGCCGGGCAATCTGCCGCAAGGCACGGTGGTGCGCACACCGGTGCAAAACGTGCTCGTTTATTCGGCCGTTCACACGAGCCTGATGCGCGAGTTGGGCGTGTTCTCGGCGGTGCGCGGCGTCGCCGATGCCCAGTTCTTCTCCGACCCCGCTATTGGGGAGGCCATTGCGGCTGGCGACATCGTGGACTGCGGCTCGAGCATGGCGCCCACCATTGAGCGCGTCATCGCCCTGCAGCCCGACGCCATCATGCTCTCGCCCTATCAAGACGCCACCTATGGCCAAATCGCCAAACTCAATATTCCCATCATTGAATGTGCCGACTACATGGAGACCACCCCGCTGGGCCGTGCCGAGTGGGTGCGTTTCTATGGCGAACTGCTGGGCCAGCGTGAGCGCGCCGACAGCCTGTTCCAGGCCGTGGCGGCCCACTACGAGCAGGTGAAGAGCGATGCGGCCCGCATCCAGGGCAAGCGCCCCGTGGTGCTCACCGAGATGGTGATTGCCGGCGTGTGGAACGTGCCGGGCGGCGACAGTTACATGGCACGCCTCATTGCCGATGCCGGCGGCGACTATCCTTGGGCCAGCGACCACACCAAGGGTTCGCTCAATCTGGACTTCAACCAGGTGCTCGCCACGGCGCAAGCCGCCGACGTGTGGCTCATCAAATCGTTTAATATCCATTCGCTTGCCGACCTGCGCGGCGCCTATGCGCTTAACGACCAGTTCGAGGCCTTTAAGCGCGGCAACGTGTATGTGTGCGACACCAACAAGTCGCGCCTGTTTGAGCGTTTTCCCTTTCACCCCGACGTGTTGCTGCTCGACTATCACAACATCTTCTATCGCGGCGGCGCCGACACGCAGTTTTTTCATCGCATCGTGCCATGACTCCCGCTGGAACCACCTCGCTGCGCTATGTGCTCACGCTCACCGCTCTCACGGTGGCGGTGCTGGCACTCGCTGTGGCGTGCCTGCTGCTGGGCTCGGTATCCATCGACGCGCGCTCGGTGTTTGACATCCTGATGGGGCGTGGCAGCGACAACGTGGCGTGGGAAATCATCGTGCTGCAATCGCGCTTGCCCATGATTGTCACCGCCGCCCTTGCCGGCGCGGCACTCTCGGTGGCCGGCTTGCTGTTGCAGACCACCTTCAACAATCCCCTTGCCGGCCCGTCGATACTCGGCGTGAGCACTGGCGCAGGGCTTGGCGTGGCGGTGGTTATGCTGGCACTGGGCGGGTCGGTGGGCACCATCATGGGGCACAATGTGGGCACCTATGTGGCCACGTTATTTGGCGCGCTGCTGGGTGCCGGCGTGGTGCTGGTGCTGCTCATCGCCATGAGTGCCATCGTGCGCAGCGCTACGATGCTGCTCATCGTGGGCATCCTCATCAGTTATCTGGCTTCGAGCATCATCTCGTTGCTCAACTCGGTGGCCAGCGAGGAGGGCGTGCACAGTTATGTGGCGTGGGGATTTGGCAATTTCCAGGGCGTGTCGCTCGACCAGTTGCCGCTGTATTGTAGCCTCATCGTGATAGCCCTCGTTGCCACCATGCTCATGGTGAAGCCCCTGAACGCCTTGTTGCTGGGCACGCGCTACGCACAAAATTTGGGCGTGGACACGCATCGCACGCGCAATGTATTGCTCCTTGTCACCGGCGTGCTCACCGCGGTGGTGACCGCCTATTGCGGCCCCATCGGGTTTGTGGGACTCGTGGTGCCGCACATCGCCCGCCTGCTGCTGGGCACCAGCAACCACAGCCGCTTGCTGCCCGCCACCATGCTTGCCGGAGCCGCCGTGACGCTGCTGTGCACGCTGCTGAGCGTCAATGGGCCGCACGGCGTGATTCCCATCAATGCCATCACGCCCATCATTGGCGTGCCCATTATCATCTACATCATCGTGAACCGTCATCGCATACAGTATTTCAACTAAAAAGATAATGATAAAGACAATCCTCGCGATTCTCTCCATAAGCGTGGCCCTAAGTGCCGCCGCGCTGACCCCCCAACAGGTCGTGGATGCCTTTGTGGGCAATGACTCCATGCGTTATGCCACCGCAGGCGTGACGGTGCTCGACCTGGAGGCCGACACGCTCGTGGCCAGCAATGCCATCGACCAGACGATGGTCACCGCCTCGACCATGAAGGTTATCACCTCGGCGGTGGCGCTCGAGCGCTTGGGCGCCGACTATCGTTTCGTGACACCGGTCTATGCCGTGGGCGAAATCGACGGCTCTCACCTCAAGGGCGACCTGGTGATTGCCGGCTGTGGCGACCCCACGATGGGCTCGCGCTACATGAAGCGCCAGCAAAACATTGTGCAAGAAGTGGTGGAAGGCATCAGGGCGTTGGGCATCGACTGTATCGAGGGCAACATTGTCACCCCCGACACGACCTATAATTGGTCGCCCTATCATGGCGACTGGGACGTGAGCGACTTGGGATGGGACTATGGTGCCGCTGTTCATGAGGTGAACTTTGCCGACAACCTGGTGACCGTGAGTTTCACCGCCCGCAGCAATGGCTCGTTCTCCAAGATGACCCTCACGCCGCCTGTTCCGGGCTTGCGCATCGTGAACCGTATGCGTGTGGGAACTGTTGATGACGTGGAAGTGGGTGTGGACTATGGCACGTCGGGGCTGGTGCTCATGGGCGAGGCCAAGCCTCAGCGCTACACGATAACAATTGCCAATCCGCTGCCGGGCTTCATGCTTGCCGACAGCATTGAGCGCGCGTTGCGACAGTATGGCATCACGGTGAACCACAAGGATGTGAAACTAGACTCCCAGCCCGACCAGGCTGTTGTTGCACGCCACGAGTCGCCCCGGGTGCAGGACATCATCGTGTCGTTGCTCGACCGCAGCGACAACATGTTTGCCCACAGTTTGCTGCGTGCCGTCGGTCGCTTCGACAAAAATACGCGCGACGGTGACAACCTCGACACGCGTGGTCGCGAGGTGGCTCGTGCCACCCTCAAGGAACTTGGTGTGGACGTGGACGCGCTGTTCATGCGCGACGGCAGTGGTTTGGCCCGCAGGGGCAAGGCCACTCCGCGTGTGTTCCTGCAACTGCTCAAGGCCGAGGCCGACCGTTATCACGGCGCCGACAGCGTGCGCCTGGTGGACCTCATGCCGCGTGCCGGCAAGCGCGTGAGCGACAAGATGGGCAACACGGCGCTGGGCAAGACCGTGGCACTCAAAAGCGGCTCCATGAGCGATGTACAGTGCTATGTGGGCTATTATCCCGCCGACAAGCCGCGCTATGCCTGGACGCTGCTCGTGAACAACTGGAACGGCACGCGGCGCAACTTGCGCAACAACATGGGGCAATTGCTCATCGACCTCTTTGGCGACAAGTGAGGCCAGTTTTTTGCCTTCACCGATGCGCTAATCGAAATAAAATGCCTACATTTGCATCACCTATCAAAAATAGATATAATAGCGATGGATAACACGATTTCGCGCGTGCTTGCGCATGTATATGATCTTGAGGGCTTGCTGCTCGTGATGGAGCGCCGTGGCGACGAAACACCTCGTTTGGTGCTTGACCGTATTCGCGAGAAGGCTCGCGAACTGAATGACGAAGTTCAGATGCTGCATTTGCCCGAGCCTCCCGTGGCGCCCGCGCCCGAGGAGCCTGTCGCTGCCGCGCCCGAGGTTCCCGTTCGGCCCGTCGAGGCGCCCGCGCCTCCCACTCGCTCGGCCTCCTCGCTTCCCAGCGACGACTACGATGCCGACGACACTTGGCAGCACGATAACGGCGACGACAGTTCGGCGGCTTTCGCCCTGAACTACACCGAGCCGGTGCGCCGCATTCAGGAGCCCGAAGCCGAGCCCGAGCCCGAGTTGCCGGTTGTCGAGGCCATGCGCGTGGAAGAGAAATTGCAACGCTCGCTGCGTCAGGACTTGCGACGCGCGTTCTCTATCAACGACCGCTACCGCTTCCGTCGCGAACTCTTCAGCAACAGCGACGTGGAGATGAACGATGCGCTCAACCTCATTGAGTCCATGCAGTCGGGCCGAGGACTATTTCTACGGCGAGATGGGGTGGGACCGCGAAAATCCCGAGGTGGACGACTTCATGACCATCGTGCGTCACCACTTCAACGAGTGATTGCCCAATAACTAACAGATGGCTGCCAAACTCTACATAGTGCCAACCCCCTTGGGCAACTTGGGCGACATGACGCCTCGCGCCATCGAGGTGCTCAAGCAGGTGGATTACATCCTTGCCGAGGACACGCGCACGAGCGCGGTGCTCATGCGTCACTTCGGCATCACCACCCCCATGCGCAGCCATCACAAGTTCAACGAACACGACGCCGTGCCGTCGATAGTGCAGGAGTTGCTTGGCGGCACTCGCGTGGCGCTGGTGAGCGACGCGGGCACGCCGGGCATCAGCGACCCGGGGTTCATGCTCTCGCGCGCCTGCCGTCAGGCTGGGGTAGAGGTGGAGACACTGCCCGGTGCCACGGCCTTTGTGCCGGCGCTGGTCAACTCGGGCCTGCCGTGCGACCGATTCCACTTCGAGGGTTTCCTGCCACCCAAGAAAGGACGCGCCACACGATTGCAGGAACTCAGCACTTGCCACGACACCATGGTGTTCTACGAGTCGCCGCTGCGCTTGCTGCGCACGTTGCAGCAACTTGCCGAGGCATTTGGCGCCGAACGTGAGGCATCGGTGAGCCGCGAAATCTCAAAACTTCACGACACCACCCATCACGGCACGCTGCAGCAACTCGTCGATTATTTCACCACCACGGCACCACGCGGCGAGATAGTTATCGTCGTGGCGGGAGCCGAAAAAGCCGCCGCCGAGCGCGTCGACAAGTACGCCCAATTCAAACACAAGCATATTCAAACTACACAAAACAATAACTACAATGAAGAAGACTAATTTCTTGGCCATCGTACTGATAGGCCTTAGCATGTTGCTTTCCTGCGACCGTAATTCGCAGGCCGATAGCGCTGCATCGATGCAGGACTCGCTAAATGCACTCATGCACGACTCCCTCTCGACGGCACTTGCCGAGAAGGACAGCCTCATGGCGCTCATGAACGAGATTAGCGAGGGAATGAATCAAATCAAGGATATGGAGCAAATCGTGTCGAGCCAAGACCTCAACGCCGAGACTCCCGACCGCAAGGCCCAACTGCGCAACGACATGATGCTCATCCAAAAAGGTATCGCCGACCGCAAGGCACGACTTGCCGAACTCGAAAAGCGCCTCAAGCAGTCCACCAGTTACTCTGCCGAGATGCAGAAGACCGTGGAAACGATGAAAAAGCAACTTGAGAATCAAGAGAAGGAGATTGCCAGCCTCACCGAGCAACTGCGTCAGGCCCACATCCAAATCGAGAACCTGAACCGCAGCGTGGATTCGCTCAACGTGGTGAACACCGAGGTCAACCAGCAGAGAGAGCAGGCCGAGCAGCATAGCGAGCAACTCGCCAACGAACTCAACACCTGCTTCTATGTGATTGGCACCAACCAGGAATTGAAGAAGCAGCGCATCATCGAAAAGAAGTTCTTGGGCAAGTCGCACCTCACCAAAGGCGACTTCGAGAAGACCTACTTCACCAAGACCGACAAGCGCACCTTCGAGAGCCTGCCCTTGCACAGCAAGAAAGTGAAAATCTACAGCGTGCATCCCTCCGACTCCTATCAGATTGTCGACGAGGGCGGCAGCAAGACCCTGCGCATCACCAACCCCACCCGATTCTGGGAGCGCAGCAACTACCTGGTCATCCAAATCGACTAACCCCACCCTCATAAAAAAACAGAAGGACGGAAAATCTCCGTCCTTCTGTTTTTCTGTCCTTTAGTCCTTCCGTCCTTCCGTCCTTTAGTCCTTCCGTCCTTCCGTCCTTCTGTACTTCCGTACTTCTATACTCCTGTACTTCCGTACTTCCGTACTTCCGTACTCTCGCTGTTTACAGCGCCTTATACCGCCAGTAGCCGTCGTTCTCGTCAATGAGGTGTGCGAAGGCTGGGGTGAGGTAGTTGCGTACGCTCTTCCAGGGCAGCAGCACGTCGATGATGCCGTTTTCCACGTTGCTGATGTCTCCCTCTCCAAACTCGAAGAGGATGCCGTTGCGCGTGCAACACATTTCGTGTGGCAGGCGCGTGGCGTGGCGCAACGGCTCGGTGCGTTCTCGCTGTCATATCGCAGCATGTCGCCACGCGTGAGCACGCGCTGCGTGGTGCGGTCGTAGTGCACGTAGGAACTGCTGCGGCGCTTGATGCTGCCTTGGCTCTCGATGTGGTCGATTTCCATGACCAGCAGTTGGAACGACGTGAGGTAGGGGTAAACGAGCGTGGCCACCTCGATGCATCGTTCGGCAGGCACGCGTGGTGCGCTGTCGACGCGTTCGTAGGCCAACCCCGACTGGTTGAAGTGGGGCACGTCGAGATAGCGTTGCACCGCCTCGTCGCGGCTGATGGCGTTGCCGCCCAGCGCTTTTTTTTGCAGGTCGCGCTCCAGTTCGTCGAGGTTGTTCATGCCGTTCACACTCATGGGCCAACGCAGGCGCACGGTCTTGCCGCTGGCAATGCGTTCGCCGCCGTTGCGCGCCACAAACCAGGAGTGGTATTCGCTCAGTTCAAAGGTGTCGGGCACCGAGACCACGTCGAGCGTGTCGGCACTCACCAGCGCAGTGCTGTCGTGGCTGAGCTCGAACAAATCGTGGCTTCCGCCCTCGCGCTCCAGGCGGAGCGCGAGGTACCAGAAGGCCGCGATGATGTCGATGATAGTCAGCAGCGCTATCGCTATGAGTATCGACCGCTTAGACATGTGTCGCGATTAGAGTCCGGCAAGGATGTTGACCACTGCTGCGATGTCGGCGGCAGTGATGTTGTTGTCGTGGTTCACGTCGGCACGTCCTTCGTAGGTGGCTGCGTTTTCCAGACCGGCCAGCACGTTCACCAGGCAGGCAATGTCGGTAGAAGTGACCACACCGTCGCCGTTCACGTCGCCCACCACCTCGGCATACTCGTTGGTGATGTCGCGCACCGTGAACTTGTTGGTAGTCGACGACAACTCATAGTACACGTCCTTGTTGATGCCCGTGATGTCGATGGTCTGACCATCGCCGCTACCGATGTTGAAGATGATGTTGAACATGTAGTCCTCGGCGGTGATGTCGAAACTGCGGTAGTAGAACTTAGTTCCCTTCACCGTCTTGGTGTCGGCAATTTTGGTGCCCGGCCAGCCGCCCAGCAAATCGCCATTGTCGTCCCAAGCATAGAAGTACACGTTGCTCCACGACGGGTCTTTGAAGTAGACCGTGGCCTTGTAGGGCATGAAGCCGTGGAAGATGTACTCGCGGCTCACCACGTTGCGCACACGACCCTCGTGGAGCACGCCGGCGGTGAGCACGGTGTTGTCGGTGAAGGTGAGTGTCACGCTGCCGGTGGCCTTGGCGCTCGAGGCGGTGGGTTGCGTGCCGTCGGTGGTATAGACGATGGTGGCCGTGCTGCTGCTGGCGGTGATGGTCACCTTCACGCTGCCATCGTAGCGGCCGCTGGGCTTGTCGATGGTGAGCGTGGGAGCCGGCGACTCCTCTTCGGTGATGGTGCGGTTGTACACGCCATCGATGTAATAGCCGTGGTTCACAAAAGCCAAGTCGGCCGTCTGTCCCTCGCCGTTGTTGCTGAAGATGAGGCCCGTGGGCAGGGTCGAGGGCATGGTGCCGTTGTAGGTCCACTTGAAGATGTTACGCTTGCCGTCGGCAGTCTTGCCCATGAGTTTTGCATCTTGGCCGGGCCAATTGCCGCCCGTGAAGTTCTGCGCGTCGTTCCACACCCAGCAAGTGACTCTTGTGCGCGAAGCGTCGCACTCATAGAACACGCTCAACTCGTCGCTGTTGATGGTGGGCGTGTAGCCCTGCGACGGGGTGCTGTCGAAGGTGTACTTGCGGGTCACCACGTTGCGCACGGCGCCGTCGGCGAGCACGCCAGCGGTGAGCGTGGTGGTAGCGGTGAAGTTGAGCGTCACGCTGCCGGTAGCCTTAGTGCTCGAGGCAGTGGGTTGCGTGCCGTCGGTAGTGTAGACGATGGTGGCCGTCGACTGGCTGGCGGTGATGGTCACGGCCAGCGTGCCAGTGTAGTTGCCGCTGGGCTTGTCGATGGTGAGCGTGGGAGCCGGCGACTCCTCTTCGGTGATGGTGCGGTTGTACACACCATCGATGTAGTAGCCGTGGTTCACAAAAGCCAAGTCGGCGGTTTGACCCTCGCCGTGGTTGCTGAAGATGAGGCCCGTGGGCATCGTCGACGGCGTGCTGCCGTTGTAGGTCCACTTGAAGATTTTGCGTGTGCCGTCGGCAGTCTTACCCATGAGTTCTGCATCCTGGCCGGGCCAATTGCCGCCCGTGAAGTTCTGCGTGTCGTTCCACACCCAGCAGGTTACAGCGCCGCGCGAGGCACCGCTCTCGTAGAACACACACACCTCGTCGTTCTCGACGGTGGGCGTGTACACTTCCAGGTCGTCCATGCTGGTGCCGCCGCCACCGCCACCACCGGTGATGTACTCGGTGTTGGGGTCGCCGTCCTCCTCGTGGCCGTCATAGGCCAGTTGGGTGGGATTGACGCTGCTGTTGCTATAGAGGTAGGGTCCATCCTCGCCCACCTTGCCCGGGCCGTTGAGCACGTAGATGCGCATGTTGCCCTTGCCGCTGAACGACGGCGTGGTGAGCGTGCCGTTGTTCACAGTCACCGTAGCGCCGGTGATGCACTCGGTGTAGGTGCCGTTGAGCACATTGCTGAAGGTGGCGCCGGCGTTGAGGGCGATGAGGGCATAACTGTCGATGCCGCCAGCCGTGTAGCGGCGCTTGAAGGCATAGCCGCCATTGCTCGAGCAGTCGCTCTTGGTGTATTGACCCTTGCGCAGTGCGGGCACTGCGGCGCGGATGAGGTTCAGACGTTGCAGGTGCTTCACCAGGGGTCGGCTCAGCGTGGCGGCCACGTTGCCGCTTGCGCTGCTCACCTTGGCAAAGTCGCTCACCGTGACGTTGCCGGTGAGGTAACCGCCGTAGTAGGCGCGACCGGTGCTCTTGAGGTCGCTATCGGTGCCCTTGTCCATCACCACACCCTTGCGGAACTCAATCTCGCCGCCCTGGAACAGGCAGGGGATGCCGCGCATGGTGAACAGCAGACTCATGTTCTCGGCCCACTGGTCGGTGCCGCCGTTGAAGCGGTCGAAACTGTCGGGACCGTAGTCGTGGCTCTCCACATAGTTCACGTTGAACGTGGCGTCGTTATATAAATCGTCCTTGTCCATCACACCCCACACGCGGCCAGCGTTCTGGAAGTTCCAGTGCACGGTGAAGTCAATCACGTTGAGGCCGCTCGACTTGCTGTAGTCGGGTGTGTGATAGGTGTTGCCGTTGAGTTTGGCATTGTTGCTGCGCGGTTGCGTGTTCTCGTTGCCGTTGTTGTCGCTCTCCTTGAGGCACAGTTTCTCGTTGTCGAGGGTGGCGGGGTCGGTGCTTTCAAACACGGTCACCGTCTGCCAGTAGTTGGCATTGGTGTTCCACTGGCTACGCAGCGAGGCGTCGCTCTGCCAGGTGTAGAAGTAGGGCGAGAGCGCGGGCTGTCCGCGATAGGTGACCTCGCTGTAGCGTGCGCACACCTCGGCAAACATGTAGAACGGGCAGTTGTTCAGGCGCTTGCTCTTGTATTGCTCGCCCAGGGCCTGGAAAGCAGGCACAAAGGCGCAGTTGAACGCCATGCGCGAGATGTGGCCACCGGTGTCGATGCGGAAACCGTCAACACCCATCTTGATGAACGAGCCGTAGCAGTCGATGAGATACTGATAGGTCTCGGGGTTCTCGGTGTTCAGGTCCACGCAGTCGCCAGCAATCTGTGCCCACCAGCGGTTCGGCTCGTCCCAGTTGAAGTTGCCGTAGTGGTGCCACAGGTTGTGGGTGTCGTGATTCACGCCGTCGGTGTTCTTCATCTTGGACAGGCGGTCGGCATATTGCTCTTTACCCGGCAAATTCAGGTAGTTGTCCTTGAGTTTGCCACCATCCTTGATGGTGAATGGAATCATGCACTGGCTCAGGTCGCTCTGCGGCTTGCTATAGTCGCGGGTGAACAACTTGCACAGGTGCTCCTCGCCGAAGTTGCCCGTGTGGTTGAGCACGATGTCGAGGATGATTTTCATGCCGCGCTTGTGCGCTTCGTCAATCACGGTCTGGAAACTCACGTCGCTGCTCTCCAGGCGCTTGTCCACCTTGCTCATGTCCATGGCATGGTAGCCGTGATAGTCAAATCCCGAGGCGTTCTGCACCACTGGCGTAATCCAGATGGCGGTGAAGCCCAGCGCCTTGATGTAGTCCATGCGCTCAATGAGTCCCTTGAAGTCACCACGCCAGTTGGGGTCCTGGTTGGCAACGTCCTTGCCGGCATCCCAGCAGTAGGTGTTGTTAGACTGGTCGCCGTCGTAGAAGCTCGTCGTCATCACAAAGTAGATACTCTCGTCGCGGAAGTCAGTACGTCCGCCCACAAAACTGGCCCATGCCGAACTCACGCCCAGCAACGCCAACAAAGCCACCAAAGTGGCACGCAAAGTGCTGTCTTTCATCATCAAAAAAATGTTGTAGAGTAGTGTAGTTTTCCGTCGCAAATTTAGGAAAAAAAATTTTTTTTAAAAACAAAAACCCATTTTTGAAAGAAATAGTGCCCTCGGTGGTGGAAAAAACGGCGATTAGCGAAATTTTATACACCTGGCTATGAGGGTGTTGCGATTGTGCAAACGATTTCATTGGCCAAATGACGCTTTGCACACACCTTGCAGCCACAAAAAACGACGACCGCCCGCAATGCTGCGGACGGCCGTTAGGAGTGATGATGTTGGTGTGTGCGATTACTCGCCGCCTTCGTTGTGCAGACCTGCGATGACGTTCACCACCTCGCTGATGTCGGCAGAGGTGACCGCGTTGTCCTTGTTCACGTCGCCGTACTTGATGTTCTTGTAGCCTTCAAGTTCGGTTTTGAGTGCGGTAATCTGGTTGTTGAGGTCGTCGATTTGATTTTGCAGAGTCTCCTTATCGGTGCCTGCCTGGTCGAGTTGACCCTGAAGGGTGCTCACTTGACCCTCAAGTTCGGAGATGCGAGCCTCGAGTTCGCTGGTGTCGCCACCAATGGCCTCGGGATTGATACCGGTGAAGTAGACGTTGATGTTCTGCTGCATGATGGCAAGAGAAATCGTGATGTTCACGCTCATCACCTGGTCGTTGAATGTGCCAAACAGATTCAAGGGCACGGGGTTAAGGTCAGGACCAATCCAAGTCTCAATGTTGGGGTCGTCGCCCGGGGTGATGTTCACATTGTCCACATACATGATGTTGGTGTAGCCATAAGAAGCGAAACCTTCTTGATTGGGCAGGATGATGTTGCCCACTCCAACGGCGTTATCACCAAACTTAAGCGCAAAATTCTTGAGGCTAAAGGTATAGGTGCCGTCTTCGTTCTGTTCGAGCATGATTTGTGCTTCCTGCTGTCCGCCCTCGCCATTGACGAGCACGGTGAGTTGGCCGGTGTACTGTGCTGCGGTCATGGCCAATGCGCAAGCCACAGCAGCAACAAGAGTAAAAAATTTCTTCATTTAAACAACGAATTAAACGAATTAAACGAATTGATTTATTTAAAGTAGGGACGTGAAGGGCACGTCCCTACTATCTAAGATTTTTATTGTTATCGGACGACCTTGACGGTGGTGGTGGTGCCGTTGGCCATCTCGGTGACGACGATGTTGATGCCGTCAACGGGAGCGTTGTGCACGCGACCCATAGCGTCGTAGTAGCGTACGCTCTTCACCTGCGATGCAGCGTCGATGTCGGTCACTGCGGTGGGCAGGAGTTCCTCGGCCTCGAGGGCAGCGACGGTGAAGTTGTCGAAGAAGTTGTCGTCGGTGGTGGCGATGCGACGCGGTGCGGCGTTGCTCCAAGCCTCCTTCACACTCACGATACCCTTGATGGAGTACTGCTTGCCAGCAGTGAGTTCAACACCGCTCTGGTTGTCGATGTCGAGCGACTGGCCGCCAGGAACACCCCATTCCACCGTGTTGTAACCACGGAGTTTGCCATCGTTGTCGATGTAACCCACGAATTTAGCCATCTCGTTCGGCTTGATGCTGAGTGCGTTGGCCAAATTGTGCGTAGCGAAATCGTTGAATGGCTCGCCGTAGAGCGGGGTGGGCACGCTGGTGAGCGTGAGCAGGGGGTTGGTGTTGATGTTGCTCAGGATGCCACGCACGCTGGCAGCATCATAAGCCGTTGCACCAAGGGCAGCCTCATCGCTGAAGAGCCCCATGGCGATGCTGAACGGCATTTCAGCCTTCATCCAGTTGCCATTGCCATCGGTAAGGAGTGCCCAAACTTCAAACGTCTCCTCGTTGATGTTAAGGTGTGCCACCTTGGCTTCTTCCTTCATGGCATAAGGGATCTCATTAACACCACTTGCCACGATGTCGGCGAGCGGAGTAATCTTCGTGATGTTGATGGTGTAAAGGTCGTTGTTCACCATGTCGGGGCTGGTGGCGCAGATAGCGATTTCGTAGTTGCCACCATCCAATTCGTTAACAATCACAGCGGAAATGGCACTGCGACCACTTGTGGTAACGGCAAAGTTGGCAGCGCTGATGTTCAGTTCTCCCTCATAGGTGAAGTTGTAATTCTTGGTGTTCTTGTTAAAGGTGAAGCCATTAAGTGAAAGGCCGCTGAGGGCGATGTTCTCGATGGTAGCATTGTAAACAAGTTCAACATCGTCAATCCAAAGATAATCGTATTTCTGTGCGCCAAATAAGCCGGACTTCTTACTGCCTTTACCCGGTGTTGCGTTCGTTGACATGGTGACAAGAATAGCGTTGGCAGCAGCGTTGTTGCTGGCATAACTGTTATAATCAAAAGGAATGCTCAATTCGCGCCAGCCGCCGGTGGCAATGGTGTTGTTCTTGGCCTTCGCAGCGACGTTGGTATATGTCTTGTCTTCTGGATCCTGGTAATAGTTACCGTCGAATACGATAGCACTAACAGTTGCGTAAGGATAATCGGCAGGACCGTTCTCTTGCGTGAATTTCACCCAAAGATTCATGGCGTCGGGTGCTGCAAGGAGTGCGGTGTAGAATGGGTCTTTATTATTGTCAACCTCCTCACTGTTTATGTCCATGTGGCTATGATTCGCAGGGTTATCTGCTGTCATGGCACCAGCATTTAACTGGCCATTGGTCATGGTGCCATTAGCAACAATGCCAAAAATCACGTCTGACTGAACTACAGCACTCTTGCCAGTTCCGGTGTGAGTGTCAGTACTGGAATACAATTTACTAGAAGCCGAGCTGGCGTAATCACCTGATGCACTTTTGAAACCATGCCAGTGATCGGGCTCGCCGCTTGAGGCTTTCCAACTCTCAAAGTCGCTGTTCCCGATTTGGAATTGTTTGCGGAAAGCCTTGTCGGTGTCACTTGTAAAGTGCACATTGATAATTTGTTGCAATGACGCCATCATATCAATGTCAATGTCGGTGACAAGAATGTTTCCACTAATGGTGGCTATCATGCTGATGGGTACCAGGCCAAGTTCAGGACCTAACCATGAGCCGACACCGGCCTCATCACCTTCGGAAATGGTGATGTTGCGGTTGACACCCAGCATAGTGATTCCACTGGTTGTGCTGCCGGTTAGTTGATCCAGCACGATGTTGCCAACGCCTGTTGCAGCATTCAACTTAAAGTTGTTGATGCTCAGCGTGTAACTATTGTCGACTTGGTCAACTTGGATAGCGACATCGTTGAGCACGGTTGCCACACCATTTACGGTGACGGTGAGTTGGCCGGTGTAAGTGGTGGCCATCAAGGCCAGCGCACTCATGGCAGCTGCCAGTGTCATAAATACTTTTTTCATAAGCAGTAAAAATTGTTAAGATGTTTATAAATAAATTATGTTTTAATTTCCCGTTTTCCTCCTCGTGTCCCCCGCGCCCCGATGGACGATAGGGTGGCATGGCCCGCGTTCCCGCTGTCTCGTTCTGTGGATGTAGGGACGTGCCGTGGCACGTCCGCTTTCCGCCGAACATATTGCCCGTTTCCCGCCGTCTGTCGGACGTGCCACGGCACGTCCCTACATTTGTCGTTTGGGTATTGATGCTAATGGCTGATGGTAGATGTCCATCTCCCAATTTGCAATGTTGTTGCAAATGTAAGCATCAATCTTCTCCCAATCGTCACGACCACGGATTATGTGGTCGTAGTATCGTGTTTGCCACTTGAATTCAATGCCATTTTTGCGCGCAAATCTCGTGACTGCGCCCTTAAGGGAATTGATTCGGCGTGACAATAGACTTTTTGCCTCTATTCCGGACGTGCCACGGCACGTCCCTACAGTAATCTCTTCAATATAAATAATGAAGTGAATGTGATTCGGCATTACGACAAATCGCGGGATTCTCACATTGTCACCATAGTCGTGTGGTGCCGTAAGTGTGGTGGTCACGAACTCACCTATCTTTGTTGGCATGAATGTGCCATTTGTGATAGAGCCTAGGTAGTTCCTTCGGTTGTGAGTTACTATGGTAATGAAATATAGCCCAGTGCCATATTCATGCCATGGTGCTCGTGGCGATTTGCGTCGAGGCAAATTGTCCATGTCGTCATTAAAAGAATGTTCGTTTTGTCCGTTCCCGAACAGGATTGGTTCCCTCGTCAGTTGATGAGGTAGGTGAAGCCCAGGGTGCCGTAGATGGGCTTGAGGGTCTGCTCGATGGTGTGGAAGTCGCTCTTGTGCACTCCGTTGAAGCCCCAGTTGAGTTCGGCGAAGATGCCGAAGCGGCGATACACATACCAGTCCATGCCCACTGTGGCTCCCCATTGCCATCGACGCATCGACGACGAGAAGTCATATTCGCCTCGTTCGCCCTCGTTGTGTCCCAGGCTCACCTTCTCGCCGGTGGGTCCGTCCACGCGCAGGTAGCCGTCGTAGGCCCATCCGCTGAAGTCGCGATAGGTGAGGTAACTGGCGTACAGGCCACCGCGCAGGCGCACTTTGCGTGCCATCATGGTGGCTTGAATGGGCAGGGTGAACATCCACTGTGTGACCGAGGTGACCACGTTGCCGGTGAACCATCCGCCCAGCGTCTGTCCGCCGCGCACGATTTCCATCGAGTAGTTCTTCACGCGCGCGTCGGTCTTCATGCCCTTGTTCTCGAAGTTGATGCCCACCTTGAGGCCCCACTTGGGGTTGAACTGCTTGGTGGCGCTCACGCCGAAACTGATGTTCGGGGTGAGGGAGAACTTGTCGAGGTGGCGTATGGTGGCTGGCATGCCCAGGGGCGCCGTGCCGCCGATGTTGAAGCCCACGCGGCCCTCAAGCTTGATGTCGTGCAACGAAAACCAGCGATGAGTGCGCACGGCCAGCGTGTCGCTGTCCTGTGCCATAGCCGGCAGTGCCAGCAGCGTCATCATGAGGGTGAATATTGCGATGATATGTCGTTTCATTCTCTTTTTCCTTTTTTTCTAATGCCTTCCGTCCTTCCGTACTTTTGTCCTTCTGTACTTTAATACTTCTGTCCTTCCGTACTTCTGTCCTTCCGTACTTCTGTTTCTTTACTGTTCTTCCTCGCACACCAGTCGCACCTGGTCCACGATGAGTTCGCTGCCAATGGCGCCCTGGAAGGTGGCTCCGTCGATGCTCGAGGTGAACACCACCGTGAGCGAGTAGCCACGGTTGGCCAGGAGTTCCATGTCGAGTTCCTCCTTGTAGATGAAGGGTTGGTCAAATTTCACCCAATCTGTGGTGGGGTTCACATCGGGGACGATGCACAGTGCCACAATGTTGGGATTTGTCTGCACGTCGTCGCCGTGGAGCACGAGTTCATTGCCTTGCGCGTCGTGGTTGCGGTAGAGCACGGCGTAGATTTGTCCCTCGTCGAGTCGTCCGGGCACCGGGTTGCCGGCGCGGTCTTGATAGGTGGCTCCGCGTTTGTACTGGTACACGCCCATCAGTTTCACGGGCTTGCGCATGAACGGTTTGCCAAATCGTGTGGCCTGCATGGCGTTGAGGAGCGCCACTTGCACGTCAAATTCACCCAGGAAGAAGTTGCCGGCGGCGATGCGCATGTTGGCCATACGTCCAAACACGCCCGTGTCGCGGGTAATCACTTTCAGTGCGTAGCCCTCGTAGCCGTTGGCATAGGGCACCGTGGGGTAGTCCTCGGGGGGCGCGCTGCCCATGGAGAGTTTGAAGCCCGGGTTACCTGTCACAAAATCGTTGCCCAGCGTGCCGTCGGCCAGCACGTTGTGCCAAATGTAATACTTATGTTTGTCGGGCTCCAACTCGAAGTGCTCGAAGTCGTATTTAATGGTGTCGTTCACGATGACCACCTGGGGCATAAACTGTACGCGATAGCGTCGTGTCCAGTTGCCGTCTTGCGAGGTCACGGTGTACCACACTGGCCCAGCGCTGAAGTCGTGCGTTGAGCCGCTTGCGGGCACGATGGTGGCGCCCGGCGTGAGCGTGAACGTGGGAGCCAGCGCCGTGAGGTCGGCGTGGCTGCGCACGGTGAAAGATATGACAGAGTCGGTCGACAACACGTTCTGCCGCGCATCGGTGAGTTGGAAGAAGAATTGCTCGGGGTTGTCGACGGTGAGTTCCACCTGTTCGATATCGGCCTCGGCATTCAGCGGCTCGTCCTTGTAGCACGAGGGAAGCACAACAAGTGCGGCCACGGCCAGGATGCAGAAGAGCGTGTGGTTAAAATATTTCATTCGTTGTCAATTTTACCTATTTATCAAGCCGCAAAGTTAAGCAAAGTTTTTCAAATATTGTAAAAATGGAGTGGTTTTTGGCCGAAATGTTGCAAATTCTATAAATTTGCACATATTTTCTCGGCGAAATCGCTGCGCCGAGGGTGGGCTTTGAAGTTTTTTAAGGACTTTAAGGGCCTTAAGGGCCTTAAGGTCTTTAGGGGACTTTTGGGGTCTTTAAGGTCGTTAGGGAGGTTGGGTGGTGGGTATTTGATTTCTTTTTACTACCTTTGCAGTTTGAAAGAAAAAATTGTGTAAAAAATAGTGATATGAACACGTTAGCAACGAAGTATGACCCGCATGCGGTCGAAGACAAGTGGTATGAATATTGGGAGCAGCACGAACTGTTCAAGTCGGTTCCCGACGAGCGTGAGCCTTACACCATCGTGATACCACCTCCCAATGTGACTGGTGTGCTCCACATGGGCCACATGCTGAACAACACCATTCAGGACATTCTTGTGCGCCGTGCCCGCATGGAGGGCAAGAACGCGCTGTGGGTGCCTGGCACCGACCATGCGAGCATCGCCACGGAGGCCAAGGTGGTGAAACGTCTTGCCGAGCAGGGCATCAAGAAGCGCGACCTCACTCGCGAGGAGTTCTTGAAGCACGCTTGGGCATGGACCCACGAGCACGGCGGCGTGATTTTGCAGCAGTTGCGCAAACTGGGTGCCTCTTGCGACTGGAGCCGCACGGCGTTCACCATGGACGAAGTGCGCAGCGAGAGCGTGCTCCGCGTCTTCGTCGACCTCTATGACAAGGGATACATCTACCGCGGCTTGCGCATGGTCAACTGGGACCCCAAGGCGCAGACGGCACTGAGCAACGAGGAGGTAATCTACCGCGAGGAGAAGAGTCACCTCTATTACCTTAAATATTATGTAGAAGGGCTTGAGCGCCTCGACGACGAGGAAGCATTGCGCGCCCAGGGCAACATCATCCATCACGATGAGCGCGGTTACTATGCCGTGGTGGCTACCACGCGCCCCGAGACCATCATGGGCGACACCGCCATGTGCATCAATCCCAAGGACCCCAAGAACCAGTGGCTGCATGGCCGTCGCGTCATCGTGCCCTTGGTGGGACGCGTCATCAACGTCATCGAGGACCGCTATGTCGACATTGAGTTCGGTACCGGTTGCTTGAAAGTGACCCCGGCTCACGACACCAACGACTACATGCTGGGCAAGACGCACAACTTGGAGACCATCGACATCTTCAATGCCGACGCCACTATCAGCGAGCAGTCGCCGCTCTATGTGGGCATGGACCGCATGGCGTGCCGCAAGCAGATTGTGGTGGACCTGCAACAAGCCGGCCTCATGGAGAAGGTGGAGGACTATGAGAACAAGGTGGGCTACAGCGAGCGCAATAGCGACACCGCCGTGGAGCCTCGCTTGTGCATGCAGTGGTTCTTGAAGATGAAGCACTTTGCCGAGTTGGCGCTGCCCGCCGTGATGAACGACGAACTCAAGTTCCATCCCGCCAAGTACAAGAGCACCTACAAGGTGTGGCTCGAGGGCATTCAGGACTGGTGCATCTCTCGCCAGTTGTGGTGGGGCCATCGCATTCCGGCCTACTTCCTGCCCACGCGTGCTGGCGAGGAGGAGCGCTTTGTCGTGGCATTGACCGAGGCCGAGGCGCTTGCCAAGGCGCGCCAGTTGCCGGGCTTCGAGCAGGTGCAGGCCAGCGATTTGCGCCGCGACGAGGACGCCCTCGACACCTGGTTCAGTTCGTGGCTGTGGCCCATCTCGCTCTTCAATGGCATCAACGACCCGGGCAACGCCGAGTTGACCTATTACTATCCCACCAGCGACCTGGTGACCGCCCCCGACATCATCTTCTTCTGGGTGGCGCGCATGATAATGGCAGGCTATGAGTACATGGGCGACATGCCGTTCCGCAACGTGTATTTCACGGGCATCGTGCGCGACAAGTTGGGTCGCAAGATGAGCAAGTCGTTAGGCAACTCTCCCGACCCGCTGGAACTCATCGACCGCTTTGGCGCCGATGGCGTGCGCATGGGTCTCATGCTCGCCGCTCCCGCCGGCAACGATATCCTCTACGACGACGCCTTGTGCGAGCAGGGCCGCAACTTCTGCAACAAGATTTGGAACGCCTTCCGCCTGGTCAAGGGGTGGCAGGTGAGCGACGATGCCGTCCAGCCGGCTCACAGCCGCGTGGCGGTGGAGTGGTTCGACAACGTGCTGCGTGCCACTATGGCCGAGGTGAAGGACCACTTCTCGAAGTTCCGCCTCAACGACGCCCTCATGGCCCTGTATCGCTTGTTCTGGGAGGACTTCAGCGCTTGGTATCTCGAGATTGTGAAGCCCGGCTATCAGCAGCCCATCGACCGCGCCACGCTCAACGCCACGCTCGACTACTTCGACCTGCTGCTGCGCTTGCTGCATCCGTTCATGCCGTTCATCACCGAGGAACTGTGGCAACACATCGCCGAGCGCGGTGAGGGCGAGAGCATTATGCACGCCACGATTCCCGCTCCGCAGGCTGCCGACGCCGCGTTGCTCGCCGCCATGGCTCAGGCCAAGGAGGTGGTGGCCGGTGTGCGCAGCGTGCGCAAGAGCAAGAACATCGCTCCGCGCGACCTCGTGACACTGCAGGTGGTGGGCGAGATGAACGAGTTGTGCCACGATGTCATCGTGAAACTCGCCGGTCTCGACAGCATCGATGTGGTGGACGCCAAGGACGCCACTGCCGCGTCGTTCATCGTGGGCACCACCGAGTTTGCCGTGCCGCTCAAGGGCAATGTGGACATCGCCGCCGAGCGCGCCAAACTGGAGGCCGACCTCAAGTATGCCGAGGGCTTCCTGGCCAGCGTGGAAAAGAAACTTGCCAACGAGCGCTTCGTGGCCAACGCCCCCGAGGCCGTGGTGGCCGGAGAGCGCAAGAAGCAAGCCGACGCGCAAAGTCGCATCGCCACGCTGCGTGCAGCACTTGCCGCACTTGACAATCAATAAATGCGATTATAGAATGTTGAGCAAGTTGTCGATGCCCGCCTTCGACAACTCCATCTCTACCTGTTTACCGCCAAGCGACAGCAACGTGCACGTGCGTCGCTTGGCGTTGATTTTGTACACCCGCTTCACATTGACGATGGTGCTGCGGTCGGCGCGCACAAACACGTCGGCGTTGAGTCGTTTCTCCAGCGACCCCAGGCTGTCCATCACGAGTTCCGACGTGGCAAATGTGAACACATGGGCATAGTTGCCGTCGGCGCGTATGTAGGCCACCTCGTTGGTCTCGACGAAAAGCCGCCCCGTGGTGGTGCGAAACGACAGGCGACCGTTGTCGTCGGGCATGGCCAGTTCGCCCGAGGCGATGGCCTGCGCCTTGGTGATGGCAAGGGCAAGTTCGGTCTTGTCGATGGGTTTCATCAGGTAGTCCACGGCGGCAAACTTGATGGCGCTCATCAAGTACTGGCGGTTGTCGTAGGCCGTGGTGAAGATGATGAGCGGCAGCACCATGCTTTGCTGCAACTCGTTGAGCAACTCGAGCGTGTCGTGACCTTGCAGTTGAATGTCGAGAAATAGCAGTTGTGGGCGATTGCGCACGATGCTTTGCAGCGCGCGGTCGTAGGTGTCGCAACTGTCCACGACTTCCACCTGCGAGCGCAGGTCCTCGAGTTTTTGCAGCAATGCCAGACGTGGCAGGCGCTCATCTTCCACAACGATGGCTGTTAATTTATTATTCTTCATGCTTGTTTTGGTCGTCGTCGCTAAAGTGATAGTTCAGCGGTATGGTCATTTCAAACAGTGTGCCGCAGGCGTTGCCCTGTTCGTCGTACAGGTCTTCGACGCGCTCTACGATGTGGCGGCTATTCTCTTGGTTGTAAAGTGCGATTTGCTCGCGCAGGATGCGCAGCCCCTGCTTCGACGACTTGGTGTTGTAGCGTGCTGCGGCCTTGCGTCCCACGCCGTTGTCGCGCACGGTCACCACCAGCGCGTCGTCCACCTGGTTCACCTCCACATCCACCTGCCCGCCCTCGGGCTTGTTCACGATGCCGTGCTTCACGGCGTTCTGGCAGTAGGTGTAGAGCAGCATGGTGGGCAGCAGGGTGTGCTTGTCGACCTGCGGCGACACCGTGATGGTGTAGCGCAGCCGCTCGCCCAGGCGCAATTTCTCCAGTTCCAGGTAGTTGCCTATGTATTCCACCTCCTCGGCCACACTGCGTGCCGGGCGGTCGATGTCGGCCAGCGTCTGATTGGTGAAGTCGCTGTACATTTTCAGGTATTGCGACGCCTCGGCGCTGGAGTTGTTCATCACGAAATATTCGATGCCCGCCATCACGTTGGAGTGGAAATGCGGGATGGCCTTGAGACGCGTGGCGTTGATTTGCAGTTCCTTGAGTTGTTTCTCGCGTTGCAGGCGTTGCATGGCGGCCTTGTGGCGTCGGCGCTCATATCGGCGTGCCACCACCCAGCAAGTGGCTGCGAGCAGCAAGGTGCCTGCCGCCCACACCGGCCATCGTGCCCACCAGGGCTTCGGCGCCTCGATGATGGTCGATTCGGCGCTCATGGTGAGCAGCGTCTCGGGGTTGAACGACACCATTTCTTCCAGTCCGGCCAGCCACACGGTGCCGTCGGCCTGCTCGGTCATTATGGCGTTTTGCGCCTCGACGATGGTGAAACCGTTGTTGTGGTCAAACCAGTGGGCGTCGCTCGTGGTGAGGTCGTTGCCGAGTTTTGCCACCAGCAAGCCGTCGATGGTGGCCGCCACCAGATAGCCGCGCGGCGACACGTGCAGCGACCTGATTTGGTGCGTCGCCAGCATGGGCAACTGGTCGTTGAGGCACTTGATTTGCCCATTGGCCACGGCAAATAGCGAGTCGGCGCTGGCAAAGAGAATATGCCCCGCTTTGTCGCGCTGGATGGTGCTCACGGTGAGTTTTTGCGAGCCGTAGGCGAGTGTGTCCACGGTGGCCTCGTTGCCTTGCCAGCCCGTCACCTTGAACAGTGCGGCGCTGCTGGCCACCCACAGGTTGCCTTGTGCGTCGGTAGTGGCGCGCCAGGCGTGTCCCACCTCGCTGGTGATGGTGTCGAGTTGCTGGGTGAGCGGGTTGTAGCGCATCAGGTGTGGGCGGCTGCCCACGATGAGCCATTGGCCGGCGTCGGCCACAAAGTAGTAGCGCCGCTGACCCAACGAGAGCCATTGGGCCTGGTCGCCGCTGAGTTTCATCACGTCGCCGTTGCCGGCCAGAAACACGTCGCTGCCTATCGTCGCCGAGTTGGGCACGAAAAAGTCGTTGGCGGGCATATTTTTCACCGGCATGCCGTCGATGAGCAGAGCACCGTTGAGCGTGCCCATGACCACGCGCCCCTGAGCATCCACGCCGAGGGCGCGCACCACGTCGTTCGCGTCGTTGAGGCGGTGGTTGACAAAGGCGGTGCCAAAGAACAGATAGGCGCCTTGATAGGTGGCAAGCCACACACGGTCCCAGCGGTCCACCAGCAAGTCCTTGATGAGATTGTAGCCGCTCGACAGTTGTTCCACCCTGCCGTCGTGGAGTTGGTAGAGGCTGTGTTCATCGGCGATGTAGAGCGTTCCGTGCCTGTCGGCCTTGGCCAGCAAGCCATAGTCGGCGTCGCTGAACTCATGGCTCGCCAGGAGTTGCAATTTCTCGCCTTTAACGGCGTAAATGCCGTCGCCCGCCAGGGCATAGAGTGTGCTGGCGCTGCGCGCAAAGGTATATACGTCGGCCTTGTCGCTAATTTTCCAGTATCGGTTTCCGCGCATCACAAACAAGCCGTCGCTGGTGGGCACATAGGTCGTCTCGTCGTCGACAAAGAGTTTGCGGTCGGGTGTGAGTCGGTCGAGCACCTCGGAGCGCACCAGCGGTTTCACGCCTTGCTCGGTGACCTGGCCCAGCCAGCGATGTGTCTCTTCCTCGTCTTCCATGAGTACCATCGACGCGGGCAGGGCGCTGCTATTGAAGTTGTTGAGTAGCCAGTGCTGTGCCGGGTCCAGTTGCCGCTTTGTGCACTTGTCGCCGTCGACGCGCCACTCGCGCATAAATCCCAGCGCGCTCACGCCGTTGGGCGTGGCGGCAAACCGCACGATGTTTTCGCGCCGGCCTTTCAAGAAGGGGGTGAGCGTGCGCCCGTCATAGCGCGCAAAGCCCGACAACGTGCCCACCCACACATAGCCCTCGCTGTCTTGCCAGATGGTCTCCACCTGCATCTGCGGCAGACCGTCGAGTGTGGTAAAGCGATGGCAACTCAAGTAACTCGCCATGACGGGCTCTTGCGCCGTCGTGATGAGGGCGCTCAACAAGAGCATAAGGGTGAGAAAAGTGGTGCGCATTGCGGTTTTCTTTTCCGCAAAAGTACCTTATTTTCCTTTATTTGTCAATAGTTTGCCGCCCTTTGCCATCATTTTTACTCGATTCGTCATTCAAAACGGCTATTTCGTCAGCGCGAGCCGCCATTTCATCAAAATGCTACTTAAAAAGAGTGGTGCATCATGCGATTGTTATTATTTTTGCAACAAACGCAAATGATTGAATAAAACAAGATTGTCTTATGAAAAAACTACTCATTTTACTTGTGGCGCTGTTGTCGACGGCCGTCGGTGCGCATGCTCAGACGGCATGGGCAGGATGGTGCTCCGACAACAAAACGCTTTACTTTGGCTGTACCTCCCCAGTCCCTTCGCAGGGCGGGAACTACACTCCTGAAGGCGCCGCCACTGCCGTCACGCTCACCAACGTGTGGCGTGGGACTGCTGTGACCAACCAGACCAGTTACTCCCAACCATGGAGTGGCAAGTCGATAACGGCCGTCGTCGTTCAGCCGTCGTTCAAGAAGGCGTCGTTGAAGTCGCTCTATCACTACTTCTATTACATGTCGGGCTTGAAGACCATCACGGGCTTGACCAACATGAACACGGCCGATGTGACCAGCATGGAGGGCATGTTCTACAGTTGCGGTGCAGTTGAGGACATCGACATGTCGTCGCTCGACGTGCGCAATGTCACCACCCTGAAGTCGATGTTTTCCAGTTGCTCTGCGCTCAAGACCTTGAATTTGAGCGGATGGCAATGCGACCAGGTCACCGTCATGAGCGACCTGTTTTACTTTTGCGGCTCGCTGGTGACGCTCAACCTTGAGGGCTTCACGGCACCAGTGGTGAACAATATCTCGAACATGTTCCTGGGTTGCACGGCGCTCAAGGCGGTCGATTTGAGCGGCCTGAACACCAGCAATGTGAAGTCGTTTTCGCAAGTGTTTACTGGCTGTAAGGCCATTGAAGACCTTGATTTGAGCGCATGGAACAGTTCCGGCGTGTCGAGTTTCGGCGACATGTTTCGCAACTGCTCGGCACTCAAGTCGGTGAATATTAGTGGCTTCGATATGAGCAAGGCGACCTATCTGGGGAGCATGTTTGAGAATTGCACCTCGCTGGAAACCGTCACGCTGGGCGAGGGTTGGCGCTGCGAAAATGTCACCAACATGAGTTACATGTTCAATGGCTGCTCCTCGCTGCGCACGCTTAACCTGGCGCCCATGCTCACCCTGAAACTCACCGCCACCAGCAACATGTTCAATGGTTGCTCCTCGCTCGAGAGCGTGTTTGTGAGTAACGGCTGGACAGTGGGCAGTGTGACCAGTTCGAGCAATATGTTCCGTGGCTGCACGAGCATAGTGGGCGAAGATGGCACCACCTTCGACGCGTCGAGCACCGACCACACCCGCGCGCACTATCATGCCGGCGGCTACCTGCGTCACGGCACTCCCGACATCGAGATGCCCGCCGCGGCCTATGCCGTGTGGACCGCCGAGGACGCCACCCTGCGTTTCGTCTATTCGTCCGACCTTCTGTTTGCCGGCAACTCGTTCACGCCCGAAGGCTCCAGCACGCCGCTCACCATCACCGCGTCGTGGAATGGCGAAGACATCACCAACACCTATGGCGACGTGTGGCGTCCCACCGTGCGTGGCACCCTCAAGCACGTAGTGTTTGAGTCCTCGTTCAGCCAGATATCGCCGCAGTACACCTCGAGTTGGTTCCAGGGCTGCTCCGTGCTCGAAGATGTGCAAGGCATGCAGAATCTTAACACCTCCTCCACAATCACGATGGGCTACATGTTTGATGGCTGTGCCTCGCTGCGCGCCATCGACTTGAGTCACATCAACAGTACCAAAATCAAGAGTATTGAGCGCATGTTCCAGGGCTGCTCGTCGCTCGAGTCGGTAGATTTGAGCAGTTACAACGATGCGCAATTCACCTCCATCTTCGGCGTGTTCAACGGTTGCTCGTCGCTCAAGACCGTGAACATGGGCCACCTCAACACCGCCGGCATCACCACATTGTTCAACATGTTTACTGGCTGTGCCAAACTCAAGACCCTCGACCTGAGCGCGCTCAACACCTTGAAGGTGACCGACATGCGCAACATGTTCAGCGGTTGCTCGTCGCTCGAGTCGGTGTATGTGGGCACTTATTGGAGCAACTTCCGCGCCACCAACAGCGAAAATATGTTCCTGGACTGCACCTCGATAGTGGGCGAGTATGGCACCACCTACGACGCCAACTACACCACCGCGTCGCGCGCCCACTATGGCAGCAACGGCGGTTACCTGCGCTAGGGCACCATCGAAACGGGCACCGAGGAGGTCTATGCCGTGTGGAGTTCGACCAGCAGTAGCCTCTTTTTCCTCAAGACCGACGCCGTGATGAACGAATGGGGCTTGTTCACCCCGCCGGGTACCACCGAGGTTTATTCCATCACCTACTTGTGGAGTGGCGAAGAAGTGACGAAGACTTCGGAAAGCCACAATCCCGACTGGCAGTCGCAGGCTTGCAACACCTGCGTCAAAGTGGTGATTTGCCCCACGTTTGCCGAGGTCCGTCCCCAGAGCCTGTATGGTTGGTTCTACAACTTCCAGCAGTTGGAATCTATTGAGGGCCTTCAGAATCTCAACACCTCGCAGGTCACGACCATGGACTGGCTGTTTGCCCATTGCAAGAAGTTGCCGTCGCTCGATGTGAGTCGCTTCAACACGTTGGCCACGAAGAGCATGCGTGCCACGTTCTGCAACATGACGAGCCTCACGACGCTCGATTTGAGCAATTTCATGACCTCGGGTGTCACCGACATGGCAAATATGTTCAGCGGCTGCTCCGCCTTGAAGACCATCCTGGCGAGTTCGGGTTGGAACACCTCGGCAGTGACCTCGTCGTCGGGCATGTTCAATGGCTGTGTGGCCATTGTGGGCCAGGACGGCACCACCTACGACGCCAGTGCCGTCGATGTCACGCGCGCCCACTACGGGCCGCAGGGCTATCTCACCAAGAGCGACCACGAACCCGAAATCACCGACCCCATTCCCTATGTGCTGCTTGCCAACAATGGCACGGCCTACTTTGTGAATGAAGCCAAACTTCACGCCGTCGGCGAGCAATATACGCCTGCTGCCGGCGGCTCGGCAGTCGCCATCGAGCAGGTGATTGCCGGCGAGAACGCCACCACCTACGAATGGCATCGCAACATCGCCAACAAGGTGAAGGCGATAGTCATTGAGCCGAGTTTTGCCACGATTGAGTTCACCTCGTTGCCGGCCTATTTCAACGACTTGCCATTGGTCGCCTCAATCACTGGCTTGGAAAATCTGCGCACCGAGCGCGTCACCGACATGTCGTGGTTGTTTGGCGAATGCCCGAAACTGACCACGCTCGACCTGACGTCGTTCAACACGGCTCGCGTGACCGACATGAGTAGCATGTTTGAGGATTGTACGGGTCTAGAGAGCGTGTATGTGAGTTCCACATGGAGTTTGACGTCGATTAACGACTACCAAGACATGTTCTTCAACTGCTTGTCGATTGTGGGCCAGGACGGCACCACCTACGACGAGAACCATGTGGATGGCGACCGCGCCCACTATGGCACCGGAGGCTATCTGCGCAAGGGTGCCGACGTGCAGATAGACCCCACGCCCACCGTCGTCTATTGCAACGACACCAAGACACTTTACTTCTATGTGGCGACCACGCCAGTGGTGCAAGGCGGCATGTTCACGGTGCCTGGCACCACCGAGCAGCGCATGGCGGCACGTGCTGTGCAGGGCGAGTCGGTGACCAAGGGCAACCCGGGAAAGGCGCCGCTGTGGATTGTGGCAAACACCATGAACAATGCCACCACCGCCATCTTTGACGCCTCGTTTGCGACGGTACGCCCGCAAAACGTCACCGCGTGGTTCTACGATTTGAAGGCACTCACCTCTGTCCGCGGAATGGAGTACCTCAACACCGAAGAGGCCACCGACATGAGTTTTATGTTCTATGACTGCGCCGCATTAGGCTCCGTCGATTTGTCGCACCTCAACACCAGCGCGGTCACCAACATGGAGTACATGTTCGGCGGCTGCTCGTCGATGCGCTCGCTCAACCTGAGCCATTTCGACACCGACAAGGTGGAGAACATGCGTTACATGTTCAGCAGCACGGGACTCACCTCGCTCGACTTGAGTTCGCTCGCCACTGGCAGCGTGACCAACATGGACCGCATGTTTGCGATGAGCAAGAGCCTCACTTCGCTCGATTTGACCGGGTTCGACACCCGCAAGGTGACGGGGATGGGCGCCATGTTCTTCCAGTGCTCGGCGTTGCACTCGGTGGACCTGTCGAGTTTCAACACTGCCCTTGTCACCGACATGGAGGGCATGTTTGGCGATGACTATCAACTCGAGGCCGTGTATGTGGGCAGTGATTGGACCACTGCCTCCGTCACCTCGTCGGGTAGCATGTTCCGCAACTGTACGGCCATCGTGGGCGAGGACGGCACGCGCTTCGACGAGAATTACACCGATGCCACGCGCGCCTATGTGGGCTCTGGCGGCTATCTGCGCCAGCACCACAGCGAGTATGCCATCACGCTGCCCGCGTCGGGCTTCATCACCTTCAGCGCCGCCGAGGCTGTGGCACTGCCCGAGGGGCTTGCCGCCTATGTGGTGACGAAGTATGACCACGCCAGCGCCACGGCGACCGCCACCTTGCTGACCCACGACATGGTGCCTGCCGAGGTGGGCGTGCTGCTGCGTGGCAATCCCAATGCGGCCTATACACTCGTGGCCGACGTGCAGGCTCAAGGCGGCGCTCACCAGGGCCACGCGCTGCCCCGTGGCGCATTCGGCAACAAACTCCTTCCCACCCTCGTGCCCACGCAAGTGTCGCCCGGACGGTTCATCTACGATGCCGCCAGCGGAGGAATGGTGCGCGTCGAGCATAACCTGGTGCTCGTCGATGACAAGTTCATCGAAATCGAAAAGATTAACGATGCCGGAGTCACCTCGCCTGCCAACTCGGCCTACTTGTCGCTCGTGCGCGAGGAAATGCCCGCACTCACCGCCGATGGCGTGGGACTCGTGTGGGTGGAGAAAGCCGAAGTCAAGGGCGATGTGAACGGCGACGGAGTAGTGTCCGCGGCCGACCTGAGCATCATCGTGAACATTCTTGCCGGCCTGGAGACCAACGAGGAATTCATACGTCGCGCCAATGTCAATGGCGACCAGGCGGGCGTCTCGGCTGCCGATATCGCTGCCGTGGTCAACATCCTGGCGGGTCTCGACGACTAAGCCGCAGCGGTTCGCATATTATTATAAAAGAGGAGGGCAGGCGCTCTCCTCTTTTTGTCGCCGCTATGACTTGCGACGATGCCGCTTGGAGTGCAAGCCATTTTGATTTGCATGGCTCGTTTTTTTTAAATAAATTTGCGATACCGAAAAAAGCGCAAATTCACATTATTAACATAATCCTTTAATTGGTACCTATGTCGAAATATTTGAAACAACTGGCCATTGTTGCCATGGTGCTGTGTCTGTCGCCGTTGGCAACTTCGGCTGCCGACGCCCCGGCGGCAAATGGCAACAACGAGATTATTCTTCATGCTTGGGCATGGTCGTTCAACACCATTCGTGAGCATCTGCAGGAAATCAAGGACGGCGGCTTCACCATCGTGCAGACGTCGCCCATCAACGAGTGCTATGTGGGCGACAATGGCGGTCGCCAACTCTTCGGTAAGGGAAAATGGTACTACCACTATCAGCCCACCGACTGGACCATCGGCAACTACCAGTTGGGTACGCGCGACGAGTTCAAGGCCATGTGCG
>CACWKM010000003.1 GCA_902761475.1 uncultured Bacteroidales bacterium | reverse complement strand
ATAATGGAGTGTTAAATACAATTATTATGGAAAAAGAGATTAGTGAAACATATTCTTTCAGACCTTTAGACTTCGATGAAAAAGGTAGAAGAATTGTTGACGGTCTGTCTTTTAGAGATGTCGTCAAAGAATACGAACGAGACTTCCACTATCGCCATTCTACAGAATATGCCTTAAATCTATATGCCAATTCGAAGACAATGGCATTGCTGGCAAAATCTAATGATGCAGCACCTTTCCTCATGTATGGAATGGATCTAACGCAAGGAACATCCTTTGATGCTGAGCGAGACCCTTATATCAATCACGAAATGGACAAGCATAGTAAAAGCATCTATGTATATGGCATAGATTCTGCATTTATGACGGAGTTCGACGAATTCGGCTATCCCGTAATAAACGAAGACAGTGACATCTATCCCTTAACGCTTCTTATAGACAATACGATGAGGGACAATGAGGTTAGATTGGCCACTCCGACACTCGATGATGGAGATGAAAGTGTGAATGTCACCATCGATGTACCACAATTTGAATACGCCTGATGGAAACAAAAGAGCATAATAAGCAATGGCACCTCGTTCGCAATAATAATGGCGAATGGATAAGTGATGACTATGCAGAGTTCCTCACACCGCTGGAAGTGGGAATATTACAAGTGAAAGCAGCACAACAAGGCATACAGTTAGATGTTCAGCATGGTGCCGATGGACAACTCTGGTGCTACAAACATCAACTTGATGCTATTAAAATAGAACCTCTTAATAAAACAGTTATGAAGCGTGAATTGAGAATAAAAAAGAGAATAAAAGATATGAACAAAGAACAAATCTGTGAAACGCTGAGTGCAAGGATTGAGAATGAGAATTTAAAATTACCAAAGCAAATCGATTTTGGTATATCTGATTCTGTATTGTATCTAAAAATAGAAGGAAGTGCTGTACGTGACAACATGCAAACAGATGGCTCCGCATTTGAAGGGTGGTCTATTTGCATAAAGTCTTATTTCCCTGAAATTAAGAATGTTGAAATAAACTGGGATTTGCCATTGTATAGTACAAATACACAAGTACGACAGAGGCAAGAGAAACATTACAATCGTTTTCTTCTGAGAGTCTTGTTTTTCTCGAGACATTATAATTGGTTTAACATCCACAAAAGCAAAAAAGATACAATACGATTGTTTTCTGAATATCACTCTAATCTACTCATCAATTATCCTACTAAAGGTACTGAAAAAGTATCTGGAAAAGGAAAGATTAACAAAGGTGAGGCTAAATTGGAAAGACTAGTCATGGATAAGTTAAGGAAGTCTGTGCCTGTAACGGATCATCAACTACCTGTCGGGCTTTTCGACGGTGAAGTAAAGTCCAAAAGAGCATGTACACCTAGAGGAGCAAGTCAAATTGATTTGTGGCAAATAGACAAGGATGTTTTAAGAATTTTTGAACTCAAAGATGAAACCAATAATAAAGTAGGTATTATCTCTGAACTTATGTTTTATGCTAACGTTATGAACGAAGTGAATAAAGGTCGCATTAAATATCCTCAATCTATAGAGACTGCTACTGACTATAGAAACATACAATATTTATATCGTTCAGTTAATAAAGAAATAATCAATCGTATCGAAGCCGTATTTTTGGTATATACATTACATCCTCTAATTGAATATAATCTTGATATGATCTTGGATATAATAAATGATGGAATGGATGCAGATGCTATTTCTTTTAAAAAGATTTTGGTTACAGATATTATAAGTATATGAAAATCACTATCCATCGTGGAGCAAACCAAATAGGTGGTTGTATCACAGAGATTGCAACCAAAGATGCCAAAATATTCATTGATTTAGGCAGTAATTTGCCTGGTTCAGATAAGACTGATTATTCTGCCGATGATGTTAGAGGAATAACAGGTGATGCCGATGCTATTTTCTATTCTCACTATCATGGTGACCATGTTGGACTGCATCATCTTGTACCTGCATCAGTTAAACAATATATAGGAGCAGGAGCCATTGATGTGATGCGATGTAAGTATGAAGCGCTAAATGTTCACCAAGATTTCAGCCTGCAACTGGCTGCCACTGAACGGATGATTCCCTTCAAGGAACGTGAACGTATCGAGATAAAAGATGACTTTTTCGTCACGCCTTACTTTGTCAGTCATTCCGCTTTTGATGCCTATATGTTTCTGATAGAATGTGAAGGGAAGAAAATACTCCATACTGGTGATTTTCGTCGTCACGGATATTTGGGTAAAGGGTTGTTTCCTACATTAGAGAAATATATTGGTCATGTTGATTTACTCATCACAGAGGGAACTATGCTGGGGAGAAAACAAGAGCAAGTTGTAACAGAAAAGCAGATTCAGCTAAACACCATTCGAGCACTTTGTGAGCATAAATACGTCTTTGCCCTTTGTTCGTCAACAGACATTGATCGACTCGCTTCATTTCATGCAGCATGCAAAGCAACAGGCAAGGTTTTTCTCGTAGATGGATATCAACGTGGTGTGCTGGATGTGTTTTCTGAATATAGTGGCAAGAAAAGCCCGCTGTATAATTTCGACCACATTTTTGAGTTAAGTGGGCATAAAGCATATCGGATTCCAAAGATTAAAGATTATCTAAGAGATAAGGGATTCCTAATGCCTATTAGAATGAATAGTTTGTGGTTGTTGGAAGATATGTTCCAAGTATTCAACGACGAAGCCCCTTGGCTCATTTATTCTATGTGGAGCGGTTATGCGGAAAAAGGAGGGAAAAATGCTATAGAAAATGTTCTGTCTATTCGAAAACTATTCGAGAATCGTATTTTGGATGGAGTAGAAGACGGATTTCATACAAGCGGACATGCTGATATTGACACCCTCTACGAAGTCTGCAAGGCAGTCAGACCTTCTATTGGAGTTATTCCCATACATAAGGATACAGGAATGCAATATGTATCAGATAACTACAGAGTGTTTAACGAAGGGAAGTTCAAATTAGATGGAATAGATATTGAGGTGCATTGATAATGCAAATTTAATGACGGGGTACTTTTGTAATGAATTTACCAAGAGACATATCTAAACACAAAATCTTTTGGAAGATTATTTCAAATATATGCCAAGGTTAAAATAGAATAACCAATTTATGGTTAAATAATTTACGTTTTTCTATATTATTGCTTTAGTTTGAGAAAACATTTTAGATATATTGGTTTAGTTTAGTCCGCTTTATATATAAAAGAGGGATAAACCAAACCTACTTTCCCAGGCAGAATCTACTTGCCGATGCAGAAGTGGGTGAAGATTTCTTCGAGGATGGCTGGGGTGGTGATTTGTCCGGTGATGGTGCCCAGGTGGTGCATGCACTCGCGGATGTCCTGGCTGACGAGGTCTCCGCTGAGCCCTTGGCGCAGTGCGTCGATGGCTCGGCTTATTGCTTCGCCGGCGTGGCGCAGGGCCTCGTAGTGGCGGACGTTGGTCACTAGCACGGCCTCGTCGTCAACGGTGGGCAGGGCGATAGTGCGCACGATGTAGTCTTCTAATTGCTTGATGTGTTGCGGGTTGTGTGCGCTCATGGCGATGATGGGCGTCTCGGTGGGCAACGTGGCTGCGAGTTGCTGCTCGACGGGGGCGGTGGGGGCAGCGTCGCTCTTGTTGACGATGGCGATGAGTTGGCGGTTCTCGAGGCGCGACAATAGCGGTTGTGCCATTGCGGCGAGTTGGTCGCACGGGGTGGCGGCGTCGACGACCCATAGCACCAGTTGGGCTTGCCCGATGGCGCGCAGGGTGCGCTCGATGCCCATGGCCTCGACCACGTCGGTGGTGTCGCGCAGTCCGGCAGTGTCGATGAACCGGATGAGCGTTCCTCCCAGGGTGATGGTGTCCTCGATGAGGTCGCGCGTGGTGCCGTGGACGTCGCTCACCAGTGCGCGGTCGTCGTGCAGCAGGGCGTTGAGCAGCGTCGATTTGCCGGCATTGGTGGGGCCGACGATGGCCACCGGCAGGCCATTCTTGATGGCGTTGCCCTGGTGGAAGGTGTCGGCCAACTGGTTGATGGCGTCGCGGAGGTTTTGCGCCAGTTCCACCACCTCGTTGCGCGGGGCAAAGGTGACGTCCTCCTCGCTGAAGTCCAGTTCCAGTTCGATGAGTGCTACGAAGTGGAGCAGTTGGTCGCGCAGTGCGCCGAGCCGCTCGGAGAATTGTCCTCGCATTTGGTTCATTGCCACGCGGTGCGACGCTGCGCTGGTGGCGGCGATGAGGTCGGCCACGGCTTCGGCCTGCGACAGGTCCATGCGTCCCGAGGCGAAGGCGCGGCGCGTGAATTCGCCGGGCTCGGCCATGCGGCAACCGGCATCGATGAGCGTGGTGACGAGTTGTTGCTGAATCCATCGCGAGCCGTGGCACGAGAGTTCCACCACGTCCTCTCCGGTATAGGAGTGCGGTGCGCGATAGAGGGTGAGGACCACTTCGTCGAGAGCATGTGATTGAGCGTCGACAATGTGCCCCAAATGCGCCGTGTGGCTTGTCATGCCCTCGATGGGCGCGCCTTGCCATCGCTGCGACGTGATGTTGATGGCCTGCGGTCCGCTCACGCGCACCACGGCGATGCCTCCGGTGCCCGGCGGCGTGGCTACTGCCACGATGGTGTCGGTGTGCAGTTGCTCGTTCATCGGCGCGGGGTGTAGGTGGGCCAGTCGTTGATGTTTTGCATGCTCTCCACTGCCTGCTCCACGTCGTCGGGCAATGCGCTCAAGAAGTCGTAGCCCGTGCGTTGCTCCACCTGGTCGATGGTGGTGGCATAGCGTGTCCACGAGCGTGTGGCCTCGCGGTTCTCCATGATGAATGCGATGGCCTTGCGCTTTTCGGGGGCATAGACCACCTTGAAGAACGCCTCAGGCACCGCGATGTCGTGCTTGGGGCCTGTGCGCTTCATGTTTGAGGTGAGGATGGGCCCTGTGAAGATGACCAGACGTTGCATTTTGCGCGCCCAGTTGTGGATGGCCTCCTCCATGTGTCGCCATTCGCCGTCGTTCAAGTCGTGGCGTTGTGGGCACATGTTGCTCATCAAGAAGCAGTCGCTCATGGCTTGCTTGTTCCATCTCATGTCCATGGCGGGCGCCATGTGTCCGCGGTCGTAGCCCGTGTTTTTATACTCCCACCAGTCGGGGCATCCCTGTGCCTTGGTGTCGCACTCAAACTGGTAGTTGCTACGTTTCTCGGCTCCCGGGGCGTCGCTCATCGACGTCTGAGTGGCAGTGAGTTCATAGGCCACGCAGTTGGGCAGGCGGTAGTATTTGTTGTAATGCACGGTGATGGCATAGTGTTTCACCACCTGGTTGTCGAGTCTGTCCGGCAGTTTCACGTTAAGCAACGTGGCGTCGCCCGTACTGCGGTATTCGCCCGTGCCCTGTAGTTGTTGCTGCTGCCGCTGCTGGCTGTTACGCTTGCCGTGTCGCTTGCCGCCCATGAGCGTGTTGGCGGTGCTGTCGTCCTGAGGGTGTGAGTCGCCCCCCGTGCCATTGCAGGCGGCAATCGCCAGGGTCATGGTCACGATGGCGCATAGCCTGAAAATCGTTCGTAGGTTCATATCGTTAGTTGTTCTTTAGTTGCCAATATTCCAATTCGTTGCACGTTTTAATGCGTTCGCGCTCTTGCGGTGTCCAGGGTAGCCGCCATCGCAGCGCAGTGCGTCGTTGCACCTCGTCGATGGTGACGGCATACTGCTTGAGCGGGCCGTTGCTGGGCGCGTTAGGATAGATGAACGCCACCGCCGTGGGCCTTGCCGCACAAGCGTTGACCACCACCTTGAAAAACGCCGCAGGTCGCGTGGTGCTGTCGATGCTGTCGATGACCGGTCCGGCAAACACCAGCAATGCGCTGTCGCGCAGTGTCCATTCGCGCACCTTCTCTTCGAGCCGTGCCCATCCGCCCTCGTTGAGCGAGGCGTCTTGCGGACAGATGTTGGTCATGAAGAACGATTCGCGCATTGCCTGCTCGTTGGTGGCCATGTCGGCCGCCGGTGCCATGTGTCCGCGGTGCATGCCGCTGCCGTGGTAGGCATCGGGCTGCGCGCAGCCGGGCACCGAGGGGTCGGCGACGAAATCGTCGTAGCGTTGCGCGTCACCGCCCAACATGTCACGCCGCAGTTCGTAGGCCACGCAGCGCGGCAGGTGCAGCGTGGTGTCGTAGTCCACCTCAAAGGCGGTGTAGCGGCGGTGCGCGACGTGAGGGAGGGCGCTGCAGTCCACGCTGAGCAGGCTGTCGCGCACCGCGGTGGGCAACGGGTGCCGGTCGCCGGGTGACGCCGAGCCGTTGCAACCGTGCCACAGCGCCACGGCGAGCCATGCCATTAGCACCGCCCAGAGTGTCCACGTCACCGGCCATCTGGCGTGCCGCCACAGCCGTGCTATGTGCTCTTTCCAACGCATTTGCACCGCAAAATTACGAAAAGTGGAGAATATTGCGTATATTTGCCGTCTAAAAACACATCAAAGTAGAAAACTATGAAAAGAATCGTGTTCATGATTTTGGGGGCATTGTTGTTGGCTTGCTGTGCCACGCTCTCGCCCGAACAGAAAGCCGCTCAGGAAGCAGAGCGTGCTAAGAGTGTTAGAACTTCGCTGGCCAACCAGCAATACCGCATCAAAGTCACCTCGGCGACTCCAATGCGCGGCATCACTCACCAGGTGATGGGCCATTGGGTGAAAATCGACGGCGACAAGTTTTCCTGCGACCTCCCCTATGTGGGCCGCGACGATTTTTACCGTTCGAAGACCATCGACGACCGTCGCTTGGACTCCAAACTCACCTTTGAGAGCGTGATGGAGAACTACTTGCTCGAGCGCGAGCCATTGAAGAACCGCAGCAACATCTCCTTCAGGGTGAGCGACGGCCGCGAGCGCTACGACGTGACCATCGTCATTGAAGACAACGGCAAGTCGGAAATCCGCGTTTCGCCCGAAGAGCGCGAGTACATCGAATATCAAGGCGTTGTGAGCGACCTGTAAGTTGCCACGATGATGAACGAAAAACGCCGCATTTTTTGCGGCGTTTTTCGTGTGGTATGTGGTTAGATTTCGGGTGGATTTTCGGGGATGAGGGACTGGTCGAATTGGTAGTGTCCGTTGGTGGGCCTCACTACGCATCGCGCGGTGGCGAGGGTGGGGGTGGAGCCCGTTGGCGCCGAGTAGAGCACGAGGTGGTCGCCGTGGTGCTCGGCGGCCGGTTGGTGGCAACCGCCTTGCGTCCACACGTTGTGGTGTCGCGCTGGAGCCTCATCGGGGGCGGGGAAGTGCGTCACGCTGCGCAACCATCCGTCGAGCCGCCATTCCACGGGGCGGATGCAGTGGGCAGGTAGTGAGGCAATCACAGCACCGCTCGACTCGGCTTGCAGGGTGACTTGCTGTGCCACGTCTTCGACGGGCAGGAGCGAGGGTGGCGCCGTGAGTAGCAGGTGGGCATACCAGCGATTGATGTGGATGAGCAACAGACTGTCGAGGTCGATGCCGTCGTCGCGCTCCACGCTGCAATTGCGGCGCACGGGCTGCAGGTGCAATAGTTGTTTCCAGAGGTCGAGCATCTGGGTGGGGGTGAGGTCAAGCATGGTGAGATACAGGGCTAGTGGTTGAGTAGAAGTGTGTTGCGCGCATTGCGAAACGCGTTGAAGGTGTCGAAAATGTCGGTGAGCGCCACGGCGGCGTTGTGCGCCTGCATTTCATAGACGGTGGCGCTGCTGCTGTTGTCGCTCTTGCCTTGCAAGGCACCGCTCACGCCCGACACCTCGTTGAGGAGTCGCAGTTGCAGCGAAATCATGTCGTAGGCCCCGATGTTGGTGCCGTTGCAGGCGATTTGTTCGGGTCGCGCGTCGCCATACTGCGGGTTGTAGGGCAGGATGCCGCCCGTGCTGCTCCACGCGCTGCGCACGTCCTCCCAGGTGTAGCCGTCGGGGAGGGCATTCTCGGGATAGAGCAACACGCCCTTGGCGCTGTTCATCATGATGCTTTCGACGAGGCTGATGAGGCGGTTCACATACTTTTGCTGGTCGATGGTGTCCTCGATGAAAGAATGCACCTCGCCATCGGTGAGCGGATAGAACTTGAACACGAATGCGTGCTGATGGTGTGGCCATGGCGAGTCGTACTCCACGAGCAGGTCGCCCATTGGCGAGAACCATCTGCAGTGCCATGTGGTGGCGATGTCCCAGCGCATGGTCACGTCGGGCGCCGCCTTAGGTCGTCGTCCGTTGTAGGGTGTCATGGTGAGTTGCGCCGTCTTGCGGTTGTGGCACCACATCACCTCGTGACTCTCGAGCGTCCACACCTCGATGGCGCGGCATCGCCCGTCGCGTGCTCGCCAGAAGTCGGTTCCGGTGGCCGTGTCGCTGCCTATCGAGGTGATGAAGTGGGTAGTGCGCTCGGCGGCCTGTTCGCAGTAGAGGCTCCTGACCCACGCCGCCTTTCGCCGTGAGCCGGCAGCCACGAGATGTAGCAGTTGCGGCAGGGTGAGGTCGTGGCATTGTCCCACGAGTTCGCAGTCCCAGCCGCGTGTGTCGCGCGTGCTGTTGATGAAAAAGTGATTCAGGTTCACGTTGCGCACCAGTGCCGTGTCGCGCCCTTGCACCATGTCGTGGTCGATGCGCTGCACGCAACATCCGGCGATGAGAAACTCTTCCAGCGCGCGGCTGTCGAGTTCGTCAAGTTGGTTGAATGTGGCTGCGGCGCGCAGTTTCTCGTCGGCGGGAGGTGTTTGCAGGTGCTCGTTACGAAATCGTCCCACGATGGTTTTCACCAGTCCGCGCAGCAGGTTGTTGGTGAGCGGCGCTTGCCCGTTGTCGGTAAATCGTTCGCGTTCGGTGATGGTTCTGCCATCGGTACCCAGCGTGGTGTCGCCCCACTGGTCGCCATAGGTGAACCGCTTGTTTCGCTGTCGTTGCTGACGCAGTTGTGCGCCAGCCATCCATGCGGCATAGGCGGCATGGAGCACGGCGGTGTTCTTGTCCATGTGATTTGTCTTTTAATGATTAGGGGATGTGAAGGAATTGCTTGCGGTTGCGCGGGCCGTGGCTCACGTGCAGCCAAGCGCCGTGTCGCTCGTCGATGACCTGGTCCACGGGCAGTCGTAGCCGCTTGATGAGTCGCAGCAGGCGTTGGTTGTCGGCGGGTTTGCCGGCGGTGATGTCGGCGGCCTGTCCCAGCGTGTGCTGGCTGCCCTCCACGCCTCCCACGAGGCGGTTGAGCGCCGGACAACGGTAGCCGCTGGTCACATAGATGGGCCTGCCCCATGCCTCGCGCAGCGGGTCGAGCACCTGTTCCACGAGCGCCTCGAGGTGGCGCTCGGCCTCGCAGGGAGGCGTGTTGTCGAGGCCGTGAAGCGCAGCGGTGGGCGAGGCGGTGAGTTCTTGCAGGGTGAAATGTCTCATTTTCATTTTGGGGAATAGTTGTGAACGGAAAAGCAGTGGCAAAATTAGCCTTGTCCTTCGCCTCGAGCCACATTAACTGCGCAGGGTCACATTAGATTTGCACAGATGGAAAATAATGGCTATTTTTGCATGTTCAAGCAGAACCTGTGACAAAGTCACAGCATGAAATTTTATTATTTATTCGTTAGCCAGATGCCCTCGTGCGACAGGCCGGAGGCACTTGGCGGCATTAGAATTCACTGCATTTTAGAGTAATGATGAAAAGATTCTCAATCTTGATGCTCGCTGTGGCCACGGCGCTCGTGATGCTCGCCGTTCCCGCAAGTCGCATCACGCGCACTGTTGCCCAACCCGATGGCGGCAGCGTGACTTTGCGCTTGGTAGGCGATGAGTATTATCACTTCAGCACCACGCTCGACGGCTACACCGTGGAGCGCGATGATGCCGGCGCCGTGTACTATGTGGAGCGTGCCGGCGACCGTCTGCACCGCACGTCGATTTTGGCGCACGATGTGGCTCAGCGCGGCGCTGCCGAGCGTAATTTCCTTGCCACCATCAAGCCGCGACTCACCGACCGCACCGTGGTGGCACAAAGCAAGGCGTTGCGTCGACAAGTGCAAGCGCAGGCAAACCGCATCCAGCGTTTCGACTACTCTAAGTTCCAGGGACTTGTGATTCTCGTTGAGTTGAGCGATGTGTCGTTCACGCGCAGCGACGCACAGTCCTATTACGAACACATGACCAACGAGCGCAACCTGAAGTCGCTGCCCAATGCCGACAACATTCCCGACTTGCTGGGCGACAACACGGGCAGTGTGCGCGACTACTACTACGACAACTCCATGGGTCTGTTCGACGCCAAGTTTGACGTGGTGGGTCCCGTCAAGGTGAGTTCCTATAAGTCCACTCAAGCCAACGCCAATAGCGTCGCCATCTTTCGCCGTGCCCTGAATTTGGCGAACAGCGAGGTGGACTACAGCAAGTATGACACCGACAACAACGGCGTTGTGGACATGGTGTTTTTCATCGTTGCCGGCATGGGCTCGCATGTGTACGGTCACGATAGCCGCTTGCTGTGGCCTTACATGTCGCGTTACCTGATGACCGGTTCTCGCCTCGACGGCAAGACTTTCGACCTGTATGCCTGCGCCACCGAGTTGCTCGACTATTATGAAGACACCCCGCTGTTTGAGGGCATAGGCACCATGTGCCACGAGTTCAGTCATGTGCTCGGCTTGCCCGATATGTACGACACCGACTACGAGGACCAGGGCCAGAGCCACGACCCTGGCGAATGGGACGTGATGGCCAGCGGCTGCGACCTGAACAGCGGCCGCACGCCCTGCGGCTACACCATCTTTGAGCGCTATGCCTTGGGTTTCGCCAATCCTCCGCTCATCACCTCGCCGGGCGATTACACGCTCGGTGCGCTGGGCACCACCAACGAGGGTTATCGCCTTGCCACGCCGGTCAAAGGCGAGCAATTCATGCTCGAGAATCGCCAACCCACCAAGTGGGACAAGTATTTGCCGGGCCACGGCCTCATCATTGCCCGCGTGGACTCCACCAACGTGAGTGTTTGGGACGGCAACAACGTGAACGATGACCCTGCGCACAACTACTATGAGTTGCTGCGCGCTGGCGGCACTACGCAGGGCGACCTCGACAGCGACCCCTTCCCGGGAACGGCAGGTGTGACGATGGTGTCAAACAGCACGACCGCCAACCTCAAGACGTGGAATGGCACCGACAACCCCTTTGCCCTCACCGCGATTGCCGAAGACGGCACTGACATCTCGTTCAAGGTGCTCAATGTGAGCGATATCCAATGTGACATCGAGGACTTCGAGACCATGCCCGTGAGCACGGGCACCTCGGTCACTGGCGTGGAAGGGCGTTTCGCCAATTGGTCGTTCAACAAGTGCAACGTGCAGGCGCCCGGCGAGGGAAAATGCGACGGAGAGCACGCTGTGGGCATGTACTCGCCCTCGGCCATCTCGATGGATACCGAAATCAGCAGAAAGATATACATGGTGACTGCCTCGGTGTTCAATCCCACCGCCTATGAAGCCACGTTCAAACTCTACCAATACGACGCCTCCAAGTCGAAGTGGGTGGAGGTGGACGATGCCGCGCGCGATGTGGCGGCTCGCGCCTCGGTGGTCATCAGTTGGAATGTCGATGTCGACAAGCCGACACGTTTCCGCTTGGGCATGACTGCGGGCACCAAGAGCACCTCCAATCGCACCTATGTGGACAACATCACCTTCTACCACAACGGCTCGCTCTCACCGGTCTTTGTCAAAGGCGACGTGAACGGCGACGGCGAGGTCACCTCGACCGACATTTCGATTGTGGTCAACATCATTGCTGGTCTCGACAGTAACGACAACTATGGTGGCCGTGCCGACGTAAATGGCGACGGCGAGGTAACCTCGCTTGATATTGCCGAGATTGTCAACATTTTGGCTGGCCTTTAATTCTGATTATTAGCGAAATTCCTCTCGAAAAGATGAAAAAGTATTTTTTGTTTCTCGTGGCTGCTGTGGTGGCGATGACGTCGCTTGCCGCTCCCGCCGACCGTCGTCCCCGCACCCTTGCGCAGCCCGATGGCGACAGCATTACCGTGCGCCTGCTTGGTGATGAGTATTATAACTACTATACCACCACCGACGGCTACACCCTCATTCGTGAGTCCGATGGCGCATTCCGTTATGCCACCTTGCAGAATGGCCGCCTCGTGGCCACGTCGCAGTTGGCTCATAACCCTGGCCGTCGCCAGGTGGCCGAGAAGAGCCTGCTGGCCACACTCGACCGCAATCTGCTCGACCGCGACAAGGTGTCGCAAAGCAAGCAACTCAGGGCACAGCGCGACAAGCGCAATAGCCAGCGCAACAGCACTCGCAAGAAACTGCCATCGGAATTTGACAACTTCAGGGGGCTGGTGATTCTCATCAACTTCAGCGATGTTCATTTTGATGTGAGTGGGCCTCATGACTTCTACGACCACATGTGCAATGACGACAATTACACGGGCTTCAATTATTCCAATGGATATCAAACGAAGTTTTATTCTTGCCCAGGTAGTTTGCGCGAGTACTACCGCGACAACTCCATGGGTCAGTTCGACCCCCCATTCGACGTGTATGGCCCCGTCACTGTGTCGCTGAAAGCCACCGACGTGAAAAAGCACGATAACGCCGGCGCGGTGTTTATCGAGGCCATCAACAAGCTCGATAGTCAAATTGACTTCAGCCGGTATGACTGCGACAACGACGGGCTTGTCGATATGATGTATTTTATCGTTGCTGGTTTCGCGTCCAACTATAGCGGTAATAATTCGAATTATCTGTGGCCTCACCAATCGATTCTCTTCAACTTCGACCAGCATCAGTATTACATGTATGACAACGTGCGATTGTTTAGCTATGCTTGTTCTACCGAGAAGTATGGTTGGGAAGGCTATCACGATCAGCCGTTGGGCATAGGCACCATGTGCCATGAGTTTAGCCATGTGCTGGGTTTGCCCGACTTGTATGATACCGACTATGCAACTCAGGGTCAGAGCAATCATCCAGGTGGTTGGGACGTCATGGCTGGCGGCGACTATCAAGAGGGACGTTGCCCCTGTGGTTACACCATCTTTGAGCGTGCTGCGCTTGGTTTTGCCCAACCCGAAACCATTGAGGAACCTGGAACCTATCAGTTGCGCGCAGTGAATACCTTCAACGAAGGCTATGTGTTGCTTTCACCGTCGGAAGATGTGACCTTTTTGCTCGATAACCGCCAGAATAGCAAGTGGGACAAGTATTTGCCAGGCCATGGCATGATAATTGCGCGTGTAGATTTTACCGATGAGAGTGCTTGGGCCTACAATGAGGTCAATGCCGATGCTTCGCACAACTATTATGAGTTGATTCGTGCCGGAGGAATGTATGAAGGCGGCGGTGGAGGGGCGGCCAGTTCCGACCCATTTCCTGGCACGAGTGGTGTCACCGACATCACCAATTTCACCAATCCAAACCTCACCACATGGGATGGACAACTCAATGATTTCGAGATTCACGGCATCGCCGAGCACAATGGCGTGATTACCTTCAACGTGAGCAATGCCGAGGGCATTTCCTCCATCGTAGAAGACTTTGAAACCTTGCCAGTGACCACCGTAGCGCGAACCACCAATCAGTTGGGTCGCTGGGCCATGTGGAACTTTACCAACTGCAATGTCATGGCTCCCGCCGAGGGGCGTCGCGACGATGCGCAGTCGGTGGGCATGTATGCCCCCAGCCAGTTCCTCATGGTTACCGACGTGGAGGCCGACATCTATCGTGTGACCGCGCATGTGATGAATCTGGACTCCAGCATTGACGCATCGTTCAAGCTCACTTACTCTACCGACCAGGGTGCCACATGGGAAGAGGCCGACAACGCGTTGCAGGACGTTGATGGCGGCACCGACGCCACCCTGGCATGGCGCGTGGCGGTGAAAGAACCTGTGCGGTTCCGACTGGCCATGACGTCAGGCTCAAAGAGCAAGTCGCAGCGCGCCTATGTGGACAACTTCACCATCCATTATACTGGCGAGTTGCGCAAGAAATATGAGTCGATTTATGGCGACGTGAACGGTGACGGTGTGGTGACTGCAGTGGATGTCTCGTGTATTGTCAACGTGCTCGCTGGCCTGGAGTCGGCCGACGTGTATCAAGGTCGCGCCAACGTAAACGGTGACTCTGCCGGTGTCACCGCCGCCGATATCGCCGCGGTGGTCAACATCCTCGCCGGTCTGTAATCGTGCAACCACACACCTTGGCGTGAGTGCTGAGGTGCCAATAACCATCATCTCCCGCGGGCTTTACTGCTCGTGGGAGAGTTGTTTCTTGAGCAGTGGAATCACGCGCTCGGAGGTGTAGAGCGTGGCGCCGTCGTGGTTCAGGTGGCCGTCGTCGTCCCACAGCGAGGCAGTGTGGTTGAACAGCGTGTCGCTGCGCAGGATGTGGCACGGCACGCCATATTTGGCGCAGAGGGTTTTCACGGGGTTGTAGAGGCTGTCGGTGGCAGTGGTGGCGCCATAGTGTGGCGAGCAGAACACGACCAAGCGGTCGCGGTAATGGCTCACCAGCGCGCGGAGCCATTTCATCTTGAAGGGGTCGGTGCCACCGCTGAGCACTTCGTCGTAGGTGAAGTCGGGCGACGGATTGTAGGTGCCGTGCAGCGGGACGTAGCCGTGGTCAATGCCGTCGGCGTCATATATCTCTTTGTCGGGAGGCGACACCCAGTTGTCGATGGCAACGGTGTTGTAGGGGTAGATGCGCGAGAGCATCTTGTAGCGCTGGAGCGGGTCGCCCTCGAGCAGGATGGAGTCGCGGCAGGTCACTTCTTGCGGCAGCCGCTTCACGCGCGACCAGCGACGCATGTAATAGGCCCCCTCGATGTCGTAGTTATAGGTCACCTCGTAGATGACGAGCCGCGGCAGGTGCCGCGCGGCGATGGCTTCGAGCATGGCATAGTGATTGGCGATGCCCTCGTTGGCGATGCCGCAATTGTAGCACGACAGCCCGGTGGCCTGGGTGATGAGCGACGGCACGTAGTGGTGCAGGGCTCGCGACGACCCCATCACGACGATGTCGGCGCGCACGCTGTCCACCACGTAGTTTTCCTTGCCGGCAATGCCGTGCGTGGCGTTGCGGTAACTGCGCTCCAAGAAGTGACCCACAAGGCGGTCGCCCGCCACCACGAGGATGGCGCCGAGCAGCAGCAGTGCCCAAAAGCGGAGTATGGATTTGCGAGCCAGCATCGTTTAAAAGCGCATATAGATGAAACTTCGAGTGTCCTGGTCGAGAATGCCCACGGCGAGCAGCAACAGCACCACACCCACATAGAACGCCATTTGCGCCACGCCGCGCCCGCGCTGCCACGACTGGAGGCGGGGTGCAGCGTATTCGTCATACAGGTCGCGGCACAGCACGCACGCAAAAGCCAGCCACGAGACGATGAACAGCGGCACGGAGTTGGAGGGGTCGTGGAATATCAGCCCGCCCGACTTGTCGCCCATCACCAGCGTGCGCAGGATGTTGAGCGCTTCGTCGAGGCTCGTGCGGAAGAAGGCGAAGATGATGCCCATCATCATCACGGTGACCACCGAACCCACGATGTGGGTGGCGAAGTGGCGTTTCAGGCGATTCACGGGGACAAATCGCTCAAAGGTCACGGCGATGCCGTGCGCCACGCCCCACAGCACATAGGACGGCAGCACGCCGTGCCACATGCCGCTGGCAATGAACGTGACGATGGTGTTGAAGCAAACGCGCACCCGCGAGCAGCGGTTGCCGCCCAGCGGGATGTAGACGTAGTCGCGAAGCCACGACGACAGGGAGATGTGCCAGCGGCTCCACAATTCTTTCAGTCCCACGGCAAACAGCGGGCGGCGGAAGTTCTGGCTCATGCGCACGCCCAGCAAGGCACCGGTGCCGATGGCCAGATGCGAATAGCCCGCAAAGTCGGTGTAGATTTGCAGCGCCAGCATGGTGAGCGCCACCAGCATGGTGAACGAGTTGTACTGCTCGGCATTGCCCAGCACCGTGTTGAGGTAGGCAGCCATGCGGTCGGCGACCGCCATCTTCAAGAACAGTCCCCAAATGATGCGTTTCACGCCCTCCACGGCCAGGTCGTAGTCCCAGTGGCCCACTTCATGACGCAGTTGCGGCATGAGCGCGCCAGCGCGCTGAATGGGGCCAGAAAGCACCGTGGGAAAGAAACTCACGAAGAGCGAGTGCGTCACAAAGGAGCGCTCCCCCTTGATGGTGCCGCGATACACGTCTATCACATAGCCCACCGCCTGGAGCGTGTAGCACGACAGCCCTATGGGTAGCAGCAGGCTGAATGGTCGAACGAGGGCCAGCGGCGAATTGGGCAACCACAGGGTGAAGACCGACTCGCGGAACTTGAAAAATGCCATCGGCACGAACACAAAGGCCAGCCATGCCGCCAGTTGCCACTTGTTGCGCCGCGGGGTGGACATGAAGTAGCGCACCGCGAGATAACTCGCCACGATGACCCACGCCAGCATCGCACCGAAGATGGGACGCACATTCAGGTAGAACACGATGCTCACCAGCGCGAGCGCCGCCTTGCGCCACCTCAGCGGCAGCACGTAATACACTGCCACCACGGCGGGCAGAAACGCTAACAGATATATGAGCGATGTGAAGTCCACGTGGCGGTTAGTTAAGAAATGGGGTCAACAAGGTGAGGCGGTTGCGCCGGCGTGTGTGTGCTGAGGATGCGCAGCGGCTTGGGGTAGAGGTTGTTGGCGCGGTTGCCCAGGTTGTTGGCAAACCCCAACGCCAGCCCCTGGTGGGTGACGACGACGTGGCCTCGCGGCGCGTCGAGTGCCAGTGCGTTGCCGCGCAGGTAGTCGATGGCACGCAGGTAGTCGAGTTCGACGGTGGCAAATGCCCCCTCGCGGCGTGCCGTGCTCAGCGCCAGCGCATGGTGAGGCACCAGTTTGCGCCCCATCGCCGTAGCCAGCGTGATGCCGGCTTGCAGCACGTGGAGGGTGTCGCACAGTTGCTTCACGAAGTCGGCATGTGCGGCGGGGTAGGCCGCTATCGCGTCGCCTAGCATCGTTGTGGCCCATGGCGTGTCGTCGAGCCATTCGCGTGCCAGGGCGCCGCCCTCGTGTTTGCCGCCCTGGGTGGGGCGGTTTTTCTTGCTTTTTTTCGCCGGTGGCGAAGGTTCGTCGTCGGGTTTGCGCAGCACGGCCATGAAAAGTCCCTCGCCGTCCACGCGGTGCGGCATGAAGCGATAGACGCTGTGCGGCGTGTCGATGCCCGGTGCGATGCCCCATGTTTCGACGGTGGGCACAGTCACAGGTTGCGCGCCGTGCTGGCGCACGAGGTAGTCCACCATTTCTTCGTTCTCGGCGCGGTTGTAGGTGCAAGTGCTGTAGATGAACAGCCCGCCGGGTCGCAGTGCCGGCCACACGTCGTCCACGATGGCGCGTTGGCGCGCGGCGCATTGGTCAACGAGTTCGGGAGTCCATTGCTCCACGGCTTGCGCGTCCTTGCGCATCATCCCCTCGCCGCTGCACGGCACGTCGGCAGCCACCACGTCGAAGGCGTGGACGAGTCGTCCCAGTTGTGCCGGGGCGTCGCTGGTGACCACGGTGTGGGCATTGCCCCAGCGCGTCACGTTGTCGGCAAGGGCGCGCGCACGGCTGCCCACAATTTCGTTGGCCACCACCATCGAGCCTTGTGGCAGCGCACCCAGCGCCGCCGTGGTCTTGCCGCCGGGAGCGGCGCACAAGTCGAGGTAACGCACGGGAGCGTCTATCAGGCTCTTGATGACGTGGTGGATAAACATCGACGAGGCGTCCTGCACATAGTAGGCGCCGCCATGCAACATGGGGTCGAAGGTGAACGCTGGTCGCTCGCCCGGGCAGTAATGCCCCGGCTCGCACCACGGCACCTGTGGCAGTGCCGCCCTGCCGCGGTAGGGGCGCAACGGATTCAGGCGCACCGCCACACTGGGTGGCGCACCCTCCACGGCCCGTATAAGGTCGTCGCATTCGCGACCCAGCAGCGACCGCATTTGCTCGATGAATAGTGGCGGCAATTCCATGTCACCAATCTTTTTCAGTGCAAAATTACTAAATTGCCTCAAAATAACCATCTGCCAAATGAAAAACCTGAGAATGATGCCCCCAAAATGGCACCTTTTGCCCCACTTTTGAGCGCATTTCGCGGCTCAAATCACCGCGTCGAGGTCTTTGTGTTTTTTTGATGGAAATCAGGTCTAAAAAATGTCTAAAAATGTGCGAATTCGCTTTTGGGTTCGCGCATTTTTTTGTACCTTTGTATGTTTTTAGGCCACGCCTAATCATTAACAGGAAAACAACTAATTTATGACAGAAGATTACAACATCGAGGAACTGGAAAACGAACAATATTCGGCGCATAATATTCAGGTGCTTGAAGGCCTTGAGGCGGTGCGCAAGCGCCCGTCAATGTACATTGGCGACACCCATGTGAAAGGTTTGCATCACCTTGTGAGCGAAGTGGTGGACAACTCCATCGACGAGGCTCTGGCAGGATTCTGCGACACCATCGAGGTGACGATAGGCACCGACGAGAGCATCACGGTGCGCGACAATGGCCGCGGCATCCCCGTCGACGAGCACGAGAAACTCCACAAGAGCGCGCTCGAGGTGGTGATGACTGTGCTCCATGCCGGCGGCAAGTTTGACAAGGGCTCTTACAAGGTGTCGGGCGGCTTGCACGGCGTGGGCGTGAGTTGCGTGAACGCGCTCAGCGACTATCTGCGCGCCGAGGTGCGCCGCGACGGCAAAATCTATATGCAAGAGTACAGCAAGGGCAAGCCCACCTGCGAGGTGACCGTGATAGGCACTTGCGACGCCGAAGACCACGGCACCACGGTGATTTTCCACCCCGATGCCACCATTTTCCAGACCACGATTTACGAGTATAGCATTCTCTCCAACCGTCTGCGCGACCTGGCTTATCTCAATGCCGGCGTGACGCTGTCGCTCACCGACCTGCGCCAACTCGACGAGGAGGGCAACCCCCGCAAGGAGACCTTCTTTAGCCGCACGGGCCTCGACGAGTTTGTGCGCTACATCGACCAGAGCCGCGAGCCGCTCATCAGGGACGTGATTCACATCACTTCCACGCGCGGCGACATCCCCGTGGAGGTGGCCATGACCTACAACACGGGCTATAGCGACAACATCTATTCGTTTGTCAACAACATCAACACCATCGAGGGCGGTACGCACCTCACCGGCTTCCGCCGCGGCTTGGGCTCCACGCTCAAGAAATATGCCGAGGACAACAAGATGCTGGAGAAGGTGAAGGTGGAAATCAAGCCCGAGGACTTCCGCGAGGGCCTCACGGCGGTGATTTCGGTCAAGGTGCTCGAGCCGCAATTCGAGGGCCAGACCAAGACCAAGTTGGGCAACACCGAGGTGATAGGCGCCGTGGAGACGAGCCTCCGCGAGGCGCTGGGCAACTACCTCGAGGAGCATCCCGCACAGGCCAAGGCCATCGTGGAGAAAATCATTCTGGCCGCCACGGCGCGCCATGCCGCTCAAACCGCGCGCCAGAAGGTGCAGCGCAAGTCGCCGCTCGCCGGAGGAGGACTGCCCGGCAAACTCGCCGACTGCTCGTCGAAGGACCCCGCCGAGTGCGAACTTTTCCTCGTCGAGGGTGACTCGGCAGGCGGCTCGGCAAAGCAGGGCCGTGACCGCCAGTACCAAGCCATCTTGCCGCTGCGAGGCAAAATCCTCAATGTGGAGAAGGCTATGGACCACAAGGTGTTTGAGAGCGAATCGGTGGTGACCATCTTCCGCGCCCTGGGCGTGACCATTGGCACCGAGGAGGATGAGAAGGCCGCCAACCTGAGCAAACTGCGCTACCACCGCATCATCATCATGACCGATGCCGATGTGGACGGTGCCCACATTGCTACGCTGCTCATGACGTTCTTCTTCCGCCGCATGCGCCCCATCATCGAGAATGGCTACCTCTACATCGCCACTCCGCCGCTCTATCGTGCCACCAAGGGCAACGTGAGCGAGTATTGCTGGAACGACGTGCAACTGCGGCAATTCATCGACCGCTATGCCGCTGGCGAGGAGAGTGCCGTGAAGGTGCAGCGATACAAAGGTCTTGGTGAGATGAACGCCGACCAGTTGCGCGCCACGACTATGGACCCCGAGCATCGCATGCTCAAGCGCGTGAACATCAGTGACGCTGCCGAGGCCGACCGCATTTTCTCGATGCTCATGGGCGAGGACGTGGAGCCGCGACGCAAGTTCATCGAGGATAATGCTACCTACGCTAATATCGACTCCTAAATGATAGTAGAAATTGCTACGCTGGACCACCCCGGAGTGGAGGTGTTCGCCACCTTGACCGAGGCACAGTTGCGCAATCGTTTAGAGCCGGAGAAAGGTCTATTCATCGTCGAGAGCCCCAAGGTGATAATGGTGGCTCTCGACGCTGGTTATGAGCCGCTTGCTTTGCTTTGCGAGCGCCGTCACATCACTGGTGACGCCGCCCCCGTGATAGCGCGTTGCGGCGACATCCCCGTCTACACTGGTGAGCGCGAACTGCTGGCACAACTCACGGGCTACACGCTCACCCGCGGCGTGCTGTGCGCCATGCGCCGACCGCTGCCGCCCACAGTGGAGCAGGTGTGCCGGGGAGCAAGCCGCGTCGTGGTCATCGACGGCGTGGTCGACACCACCAACGTGGGTGCCATCTTCCGCTCGGCGGCAGCGTTGGGCATCGACGCCGTGTTGCTCACCCCCACCTCTTGCGACCCGCTGAACCGGCGCGCCGTGCGTGTGTCGATGGGGTCGGTATTCCTGGTGCCGTGGACCTGGCTCACTGGTGGTCTCGACACGCTGCATGAGCAAGGTTTCGCCACTGCCGCTATGGCGCTGACCCACAACTCGATAGCCCTCGACGACCCGCGCCTCATGGCGGAACCCAGATTGGCCATCGTCATGGGCACCGAGGGCGACGGCTTGCCGCAAGAGACCATCGCCGCAGCCACCCATGTGGTGCGCATTCCCATGAGCCACCAGGTGGATTCGCTCAACGTGGCAGCGGCCACCGCGGTGGCATGCTGGCAACTGCGCAAGCGGTAACGTCGACCGTAGAGCCACAGCACGCGCTTTTTTATTTATTGTTAATTGTGTGGCGCGGTGGTGGTGAATTCGTTGTAAAATTGCTAACTTTGCAAGTTAAACATAGAATGCAGCAATGAAGAAATCGATTATTATAGTCGCTTGTCTGACGGTGGTGGCCCTCATGGCGCTCGCCGCCGAAAAATATGCGCAGGCCACCTTCCCCGAGCAGAGTTACGACTTTGGCACCATCAAGGAGGAGAAAGGCCCTGTGAGTCACACCTTTGAGTTTATTAACACGGGCAATAAGCCGCTCATCATCGTCGATGCTGCCGCCTCGTGCGGCTGCACGCGCCCCGAGTTCTCGCCCAAGCCCATCAAGCCGGGCAAGAAAGGCAAGGTGAAGGTGACCTATAGCCCCGTGGGACGTCCTGGCGGTTTTCGCAAGAGCGTGAAAATCAAGACTAACGGTCGCGAACGCGTGACTACGCTCTATATTACTGGCACCGTGACGCCGCGTAAATGAGAGGTTTGTCGACGATAGTGGTAGCCATCATGTGGCTCGTGGCCGTGGCGCAGCCCCGTGTGGAGTGGCTGGAGTTGGAACACGACTTCGGCATCTTCAGCGAGGATGTGGGCCGCGTGAGTTGCGAGTTGCGCATGGTCAATGTGGGCGACGCTCCGCTGCTGGTGGAGCGTGTGCGCACCTCGTGCGGTTGCACGGCTGCCGACTATCCTCGCACGGCCGTAGCCCCGGGCGACACAGCCGCCGTGCGCATCACCTACACCGCCACGGGGCGCCCAGGCGCGTTCGACAAGGGCATTTGGGTGAATGTCAACGGCGAGCCCAGGCTCACGCAGTTGCACATCAAGGGCCGCGTGATAGGGGCCGAGCGCACCATCGACAAAATGTATCCCGTGCGTCTGGGCGCAGCACGCCTGGGCACCGCCATGAAGCCCATGGGCGAGATGAAGCGGGGCACACACCGCACGGTGCACATCAATGGCATCAACCCGTCGCTCGACACCTTGCTGTTGCGCGTCACCCTCACACCCGACCACATCAAGGCCTCGGTGGAGCCCGACACGGTGGCGCCAGGCGACGTGTTCATCGTGAGCATGGGTTATGAAACCGACCTTGCACCGCAATGGGGTTTCAACAGTGACGAGGTGGTGCTCGAGAGCGAGCCGCTGCATCCCAGCGAGACCAGCGTGGCTGGCATGGCGCGCGTGGAGGTGATGGCGCAAGTGGACGAGGATTTCTCGCGCCTCAGCGACAACGAGTTGCGTCGCGCCCCGGTGGCGCAGTTGCCTGCCGAGAAGGTGGTGCGACTGGGCACCGTGGAGGCGGGCACCGTGGCCACGGCACGCTTCGAAATCGTCAACAAAGGGCGCTCGCCGCTCAGCGTGAGGCGACTGTGGACACCGGCACATGGCGTGACGGCCACCAGCGACACCCAAACGGTGAAGCCCGGCAAGCGCACCACCGTCACCGTGAAATTCGACACCCGGCTGTTCGGCAAACCACTACTCAACGATAAACTCACCATTATCACCAACGACCCCGCGAATCCCTCTCAAGTGATGCGCATCGTGGCCGAGGTGAAGTGAACATCAAAACGATTATCAACTTTCAAAATAGAAACAATGGCACAACCACTCACTCCCATCGACGAGCATCAGCACCACCCCGAGAATGACGACCAGTATGCAGGTCTTCAGGTGAATGCGGGCGTGGAACAGCCGCCCATCGTCAACCCCTACATGAAGCACCGCAAGCGTCGTCCGCAACTCAGCGTGAACGACTATGTGGAGGGCATCGTGAAGGGCAACAGCGCCGTGCTGGGTCAGGCGGTGACGCTGGTCGAGAGTCTCATCCCCGAGCACCAGATGGTGGCTCAGGAGGTCATCGAGAAATGCTTGCCGCTGTGCTGCCAGTCGCAGCGCATAGGCATCACGGGAGTGCCGGGTGCCGGCAAGAGCACGTCGATCGACGTGTTTGGCACCCATGTGTTGCAGCGCGGCGGCAAACTCGCCGTGTTGGCCATAGACCCCAGCAGTGAGCGTAGCCGCGGCTCCATCTTGGGCGACAAGACCCGCATGGAGAAACTCGCCGTGCATCCGCGCGCCTTCATACGTCCTTCGCCCTCGGCAGGTTCGTTGGGAGGTGTGGCACGCAAGACGCGCGAGACCATCGTGCTATGCGAGGCAGCCGGCTACGACACCATCTTCGTCGAGACGGTGGGAGTGGGGCAGAGCGAGACGGCCGTACATTCCATGGTCGACTACTTCCTGCTCATCCAACTCGCCGGCACTGGCGACGAACTGCAAGGCATCAAGCGCGGCATCATGGAGATGGCCGACGGCATCGTCATCAACAAGGCCGACGGCGACAACATCGAGCGCGCCAATCTGGCGGCGGCGCAGTTCCGCAACGCCCTGCACCTGTTCCCGTTGCCCCCCAGCGGATGGCTCCCCGAGGTGATGACCTATTCGGGCTACTACGAACTGGGCATCGCCGAGGTGTGGGACATGATTGACCGCTACTTCGCCCACGTGCGCGCCAATGGCTATTTCGACGAGAAACGTCGCCAGCAGGAGCGCTACTGGATGCGCGAGACCATCGACGAGCAGTTGCGAGCAAGGTTCTACAACGACCCCGGCGTGCAGCAGTTGCTCGCCGTCAAGGAGCAGATGGTGCTCGACAACCAGCAGTCGTCGTTTGTGGCGGCTGCCGACGTGTTGCAGTACTACTACAGCACCCTCAAGTGACAACGAAAAAGAATCAATCACACACATAAGAAAAACACAAGACCGATAATGGACTATCATTACAACTATCCGCATCCTGCCGTGACCACCGACTGCGTAGTGTTTGGTTTCGATGGCGTGAAACTCAACGTGCTGCTGGTGGAGCGTGGCAACGACCCCTATAAAGGCTCGTGGGCGTTTCCGGGCGGCTTCCTCAACATCGACGAGGATGCGCCCGACGGCGCGCGCCGCGAACTCATGGAGGAGACCGGGCTGCAAGTCACCGCCGTGGAGCAACTCGGTGCGTTCACCGCTCCCGGGCGCGACCCTCGCGAGCGCGTCATCTCCATTGCCTACGTCACCCTCATGCGCATGCACGACGTGCAGGGGGCCGACGACGCGGCACGCGCGCAGTGGTTCCCGCTGGGCAAGGTGCCCACGCTGGCATTCGACCACAAGCAGATTTTTGAGGTTGCCTGTGAGCGATTGGCGCAGATGATTAAACTCAAAACTGGCGATTTCATGAGCGACGACTTTAACTACGACGAAATCGACCTCATCTACTACAGCCTCCTCACCAAGTCGTGAACCTCACTTCGGCGACGAGTGAGCAGCGGGCCATGTGCCCCAGTCACACAGATTAGTGTAGGGACGTGTCGCCACACGTCCCTATAGTTTTTCACTGCCCCTGTATCAATGGCGATAATGCCCTCAAACTGTAGGGACGTGCCTGGCACGTCCGGAACCGCTGTGATTAAGCCCGTTAGGGCTGGTTAGAATTTAGGCAGGGGTGGAGCGCAGCGGAACCCCTGTGACTGACGCAAAAAATCAAATCATTAGCCCCTTTGGGGGCGGCAGACGAGTGCGTAATTGTCCCTCTTCGAGGCACGGATTGGGGTTGGGGGCGGCAGACGAGTGCGTAATTGTCCCTCTTCGAGGCACGGATTGGGGTGGCTGTGCCGTGTCCCCAGGTTTCGTCCCTCTACGAGGCACTCACCTGGGGTTTGATTCACTTGCGGCTCTTCGAGCCACTTGCGCCTTCGGCGCTGGCAATGAGGGCGTTATCCGGACGCCACGTGGCGTCCCTACACTGCGATGCCGCCCCCCACGGTAACCTGTAGGGACGTGACATGTCACGTCCGGTTGCGGCGTCGCTGCGAAATCGCAGACGGTGAGGGGCGTTATCGCGGACACGGCACGGCATGCGCCCACGCGGCACGGCATGTACCCACACGGCACGGCATGCGCCCCACCCGACGGCCATAACACATCCACACTGCAAGTCATCGATTTTGTGATGACTCGATACATGAGATGTCGCAAAAAATGGCTATCTTTGTACTATCGTGAGAAATTTGGCACACATATTGTTCGCCTGCCTCATTATTGGCGTCATGGGGTGTTCGCGTCATGCCGACGACGCACGCTTGCTGCGTGCCGACTCGCTCATGACCGTGGCTCCCGACAGTGCCTACGCCGTGCTCGCTGCTGTCGACACGTCGCTGCTCGACGATGCCAACCGCGCCTACTATGCCCTGCTGCGCACACAGTGCGACTACAAATGCTACATTCCCGCCACCGACAGCGCGCTCATCGTCGCCGCCCTCGCCTGGTACCAGCGTCACCCGCAGGGCGACCGCCTCACGCGCGCGCTGCTGCATCGCGGCACCGTGGCCGAGGAGATGGGCAATCCCGTCG
>CACWKM010000002.1 GCA_902761475.1 uncultured Bacteroidales bacterium | reverse complement strand
GAGATGCACATCGTCACCGACCCGCTGTTCTTCATCATCGAGGAGCAAAACAACACGGTGGAACTCACCGACAAGGGCATCGACGTGCTCACCCGCGGCACCGACGACCCGCAGTTCTTTGTGCTGCCCGACATCGCCTCGCAACTTTCGGCTGTGAGCAACGAGAACATTAGCGACGAGGACAAGGTGGCCCGCAAGGACGAGTTGCTCAGCAACTATGCCGTGAAGGCCGAGCGCGTGCACACTGTCACCCAACTGCTCAAAGCCTACACCCTGTTCAACCGCGACGACGAGTATGTGGTCACCGAGGACGGCAAGGTGAAAATCGTGGACGAGCAGACCGGCCGCATCATGGAGGGACGCCGCTACAGCGACGGCCTGCACCAGGCTATCGAGGCCAAGGAAGGCGTGACCGTGGAAAGCGCCACGCAGACCTTTGCCACCATCACGTTGCAGAACTACTTCCGCATGTACCACAAACTCTCCGGTATGACCGGTACCGCCGAGACCGAGGCGGGCGAGTTCTGGGACATCTACAAACTCGACGTGGTGACCATCCCCACCAACAAGCCCGTGGCGCGCATCGACAACCCCGACCGCGTGTACAAGACGCAAAAGGAGAAGTTTGCCGCCGTCATCGACGAGATTGAACTCATGCGCCAGAGCGGCCGCCCCGTGCTGGTGGGTACCACCTCGGTCGAAATCAGCGAGTTGCTGAGCCGCATGCTGCGCTTGCGCCGCATCCCGCACAACGTGCTCAACGCCAAGTTGCACCAAAAGGAGGCCGAGATTGTGGCACAAGCCGGTCGTTCCATCGACGGGCTGGGCGTGGTGACCATCGCCACCAACATGGCTGGTCGTGGTACGGATATCAAACTCACCCCCGAGGTGCGCGAGGCTGGTGGTCCGGCCATCATCGGCACCGAGCGTCACGAGAGCCGCCGCGTGGACCGTCAGTTGCGTGGACGTTCCGGACGTCAAGGCGACCCGGGCTCCAGCATCTTCTTCGTCTCCTTTGAGGACAAGGTGATGCGCCTCTTTGCCAGCCCAGGTGTGGTGAAGATGCTCGACCGCATGGGACTGCACGACGGCGAGGCCATCGAGAGCAAGATGGTGACCAACGCCATCGAGAACGCCCAGAAGCGCGTGGAGGAGAACAACTTCGGCGTGCGTAAGCACCTGCTCGAGTATGACGACGTGATGAACGCGCAGCGCAAGGTCATCTACACGCGCCGCCACCACGCACTCATCGGCGAGCGCATCGGTCTCGACATCATCAACACCCTCTACGACAGTTGCGAGGACATCTGCGGAAAGTATGGCCCCGACGAATACGAGGACTTCAAGATGGCAGTGCTCAAGACCTATGCCGTGGAGCCGCCCATGGACGAGGAGCAATTCCGCCGCATGGAGGACAGCGACAAGGTGGAGCAACTCTACAACATCGTGCTCGCGGCGTTCAACCGCAAGATGGAGCGCCTGAGCGAGGTCGCCTACCCCGTGCTTTGCAACATCGTGAACCAGCAGCGCGCCAATGGCATCGAGCCACAGGGCCTGTTGAGGGTGCCCATCAGCGACGGCAAGCGATTGTTCGGCATCACCGTCGACATCAAGGAGTCCTACGACAGCCAGTGCAAGAATCTGCAAAAGGCTTGGCAAAAGGCCGTGATGCTGCTCACCATCGACGAGAGTTGGAAAGAGCACTTGCGCGAAATGGACCAGTTACGCCAGAGCGTGCAAAATGCCAGTTATGAGCAGAAAGACCCGCTGGTGATTTACAAGGTGGAGTCGTTCAACCTGTTCAAGACCATGGTGGGCGAGATGAACAGCAAGGCAATCAGCACCCTCATGCGCGGCCAGATACCGCAAGAAGCGGAGGCCACGCAACAGCAGCGCGAGATGCCTCGCCGGCAGCAGCAACGCTACAGCGAGGGCCGCGGCGACGACCTGTCGCCCACGCAACGCGCACAGCAGGCCGCAGCACGCGCGCAGCAAGGTCCCGTGCGACCCACGGCGCCCATCATCGCAGGGCCCAAGGTGGGACGCAATGACCCATGCCCATGCGGTAGCGGCAAGAAGTACAAGAATTGCCACGGACGCGGACAATAACCGCCAACCAGCAAACGAGCAATCCCACCATCCGGCACGCCGAATGGTGGGATTTTTTAACACGCGCACTTTTTATGGATTATAGTGAGGCTGTGTCATAAATAAAAAACAACTGTTTTTTGAATAAAATGCTCACGCTCGCAAGGCTTTGAGCAAGCTCAGCTTTGACTCGCAAAATTGCATTTTTCAGTTGTTAATATATATTTTCAACGCCACTAAGTTAGTGGTTATTTTAAGATTATACAAGTTCTTCACAGTTTTCTATCAAAAATCTTATATGCACCACCACAATCTAAAATTCAAATCCTGCGCGCAGAAGCAATACGGCTTTGTTTTCCACATTTCGAACAATGAACCTATTGTTGGCAATTCCCATGGCAACGTTGAGAGCCATTCTCTTGCTCGACCTAAGCCCAAAGCGACAGCCCAACGATAAGTTATAGTAAAAACCACGGCCGTTATCGAGTGCGCCACCCAAGCGCAAATCAAAGAACGGATTGAACTGTGAACGAGTAAAGAACACTTTTGCGTCGCCAAAAATTATATTAGAATTGACCGAGGTTTTCGCTTCAGTGCCATCAGCATTAAGTACCGATATTCCATTCATGCGCATGTACTGATATCCTGCTCCCAAGCGCAACCACGGCAGGAACTGATAGCCCTGAACAGTGCTGAAACCAAAAGGCACGGGGCTACGGCCTCCCAACTCAAAGTTATACTCCCCGAGATAGCCATGCTGAGGACCTGTTACGTCAAATTCGCGGGTGAACGCCATATTGTACGGGCGTTTGCGCTTGATGCGGTAAATCTCCGACTGCTGATAAGTAAGAGTATCGCCTTTGCTGGTCACGATTGTTATCGACTTGCCAGGGTCGTAGTTTATCATGCGTCCCGACTGTTTGTGGTCGCCCTTGAAGATAATGGTCACATCCTTCTCACTGAGTTCTTCCACAAGTTGCGCCCTACCAGCAAACGCAGTCACAAGAACGCACATCAATAATAAAAGTTTTAGTCTTGTATTCATATCTTATTCTTTTTATGTTTATATATCTTTATGGGTTAAACTTAATCTAATCACGATGTCGCAAAGTTATAAACATGTTTTCAAATTACCCCCACCCATTTGTTAAACTGCGTTAAAACGGTTACTCAGCGGGCGCCCTCCGGGCGCGACGACACAATCTCTCGCCGCCACCAAAAACTGGCCCTCGCAGTGCGAGATAAACCGTTAAATCCGTGAAATTCGTTGTTTTTATTCATCATTCGTAATTCATAATTCATAATTGAACAAATCCGTGAAATTCGTTGTTTGCCCCCCAAAAAATCCCAATTCATAATTCATAATTCATAATTGGAATTGTCGCGCTTGTGGGCATTGTAGGCGCTCCAAATGGCCTTTTCGATTTCCTCCTGGGCGTCGTCGAGTTCATCGAGTTCGATGTCCACGCTCTCGGTCTCGGAGTGCATCACGCGGTCGGTGTGACTTATCACGCACACATAGGTGGGGTCCGAATGGCGGCTATAACTCCCATGCTTCACCTTCAGGCTCGTGCAGTCGTCGAAACGGATTTCGGTGGACAGCCCGTCGCGGTCATAGACCACAAAACGGTCGGTGGCGATGACCAAGGCCGGGATGTCCTTGCGCGACTTGCTCAGTTTCACGAAACCCTCGCAACTCGAAATGAGCGCACCCAGGGTCATCATGACATAGAAAATGAACACCACATAGCCCTTCCACTCGTCAAACAAGAAGCCCAAACCCCAATTCACATAAGCGTAAACGCCGAAGCCAACAAGCGCCAGCGAGAGGAGTGTGTTGGTAACGGTGTTGAAGGCGACTTTGCCCTTACGGTAGTGGTATTGATGGAGAATGGTCATGACCCGCCCTCGTGGTGCTGTTACAGCCTCTCAAAGGGCAGGCGGGCAAGCACCTCGCCAAACTTCTTGGCGCCGTCGGCGAGTTTTGAGTCCACCATGGCACGCATGAAAAACGGCAGGTCGAGGTTGATTTCGGCCACGCTGTCGGTGAGTTGCTCGTCGCGCGGCTCCAGATTCACCACCAAATTGAACTTCACCGGCGACTGCAAGGCCGAATAGACCACCTTGCGGCCTTCCACGCTGTGCTCATGGTCCACGGCCATGGTTATCTCGCCCAGAGGCGAATTGATGGCGATGCTATCGTCGCCAAAGGAAACCATGCCCAAATTTTCGCGGGCCTCAGCGGGGAGTTCGTGGGCATGGGCCTCGAGTTGCGCCTTGAAGAGCGAGGGATTGGTGAGTTTGCTAAAGATGGTGCCTGCGTTGCAGGCTATGGTTTGCTTGTCGCTTTTATAAGTATCCATAGTGATGACAAAAAAATGAAAGAAACTAAATACATTTAATCTACCAAGAGGTCGGCGGGCGTCCAGTTCTCAGGGTCGTCGTGCCAGCGTTGCAGCGTAGCCACGTCACGCTGCTGGATGTGTCCCGTCTCCACTGCCGCCTTAATCATGGCGGTGTAGTTGGTGAGTGCAAACAGTGGCAACTTTTCGCGTTTGAGGGCCTTGGCACCCATGGGGAACTCATAGTTCATGATGGCTACCACGGCGATGACCTCGCCGCCAGCGTCGCGCACGGCATGCACAGCGCGCATGCACGTTTTTGCCGTCGAGAGCAAGTCCTCGACGATGACCACGCGCTGCCCAGGCTTGATGTTGCCCTCGATGAGGTTTTCCAAGCCGTGGTCCTTGGGGGTCTCGCGCACATAGGCATAGGGCAGGTCCAGCAAGTCGGCCACCAGCGCGCCCATGGCAATGGCACCCGTAGCCACGCCCACCACCATCTCGGCCTGAGGCAGATTCTCCATGATGGTACGAGCCAACTCCACCTTCACGAAGTTGCGCACAGCAGGCAACGAGAGCATCTGGCGGTCGTCGTTATAGATGGGGGCGTTCCAACCTACGGCCCACACAAACGGGGTGTCGAGTTGAACTTTCACGGCGCCCATCTTAAGCAATTTCTCGGCAAGGATTATTTCAAGTTGTTTCATGTTATTCTTAGTCTCAGAGGTCAATGATGAATATCGTCTAACTTTCTTAGCCGCAAAGTTACAAATTTCTTTTCATTTGACACAGCACGAGCAACATTTCCCACAATTTATTTTCACGCCGTGATTATGGGGCGCAAAAAATGTGGAGAGGCACGGTTTTGTATCCCATGCCTCTCCTGTGGTAGTGTGCGTGTAATGTTTCTCGCGCCGTTAAAGCCCCAGTCGCGCTTTCACCTCGCTGGTGAGGTCGTGTGTAGCGACTCCCACATAGGCCACCGGCGTTACCGCCGTGTCGATGATGAGTTCATACCCACCCTCGTCGCCCACGGCCTTGATGGCTGCGGCGATGCGCTGGCGAATGGGAGCCATGAGTGCCTCGCGCTGTGCGGCAATCTCAGTTGCCGCCTTCTGCTGGAACTCCTCGATGCGCTTGTCGCTCTCGCGCAATTCCTGCACGCGACGCTCGGCAATGGCCGTCGGAGTGGTCGCATCGCTGGCAAGCGACTGATAGTCGGTAAACTTCTTGTCGAAGTCGTCTTGCAGCATCTGGTACTCACTGTGCAAGCGGTCGCTCAACACCTTGAGTTGCTGTTCGGCCACGGCTTTTTGCGGCATGGCGTCGAAAATCTCTTGCGAGTTCACCACTGCCAGTCGGGCTTGCGCCACCATGAGCAGGGGCCATGCTGCCAGCAAAGCAATGAATAGACGTTTCATGGAGCCTGGACGGGGGTTATCGCATTACTTAATGCCCAATTTGGCTTTCACCTTGGCGCTCACATCCTCGGCACCCGTACCGGTATAGACAATCGCGGGGATGGAGAGGTCATAGATGAAGGTGTATCCACCCTCGGCGCCCACAGCCTGAATGGCGTTCTGGAGTTTCTGAGAGATGGGGGCGAGCAAGGTCTCCTGCTGCTTCTGCAGGTCTTGCGAAGCCGTCTGGTTGAAGTTTTGTATCTTCTGGTACTCGTCCTGGAGTTCCTGGGTGTGACGGTCCTTTATAGCCTGGGGCGTAGAAGCGTCGGCATCGATTTTCTCATAGTCCTCGAGTTTCTTCTGGAAAGCAGTCTGGAGGTTCTTCAACTCGGCGTCATACTTGTCGGCGGCAGCCTTGAGGGTGGTCTCGGCGGTAGCCTTCTCGGGCATCACGTTGAAAATCTCTTGAGTGTTCACATAGCCGAACTTGGCCTGTGCCATGAGGCACAGCGGGGCAGCGACGAAGGCTGCAAGCAATAATTTCTTAAGCATTTTGTTGATTGAAAATGTTGTGTTATTGAAATAGATGTGTTGTTTTCGCAACTAAACAGTAGCATCAATTGCCATAGCCCATCTTGTTGAGCACCTCGTTGCTCACGTCGATGCGCGGCGAGGCGAAGATGATGCTTTGCGAACTGGCGCGGTCGAAGATGACCTGATAGCCACGCTCCTCGCTCACCTTCTTCACGGCGTTATAGATGTCGTCCTGAATGGGCTTGATGAGCGACTGACGTTTCTTGAACAGTTCGCCCTGGGGACCAAAGTACTTGTACTGCAACTGGGTGGCCTCCTTCTCCTTGGCGGTTATCTCGGCCTCCTTCTTTTTCTTTTGCTCATCGGTGAGAAACACCATGTCGCTCTGGAAGTTCTTGTACATGGTGTCGGCTTCCTTCTTCAAGTCGTCGACTTCGCGCTGCCAGCGCTGCGACACCTGATTGAGTTGCTCATTGGCCATCTCATAGGCCGGAATGTTCTTCAGCACATATTCCATGTCGACGAGCGCAAACTTCTGTGCGCTGGCGATGCCCCATCCTGCGAGCATTGCGATAAGCAAGATTGAAAATTTCTTCATAGTCGGTTTCTAATTATTTTGGTTCAACTTGTCGGTTAGACACCGTCGATGAGCCAAAGTTTATTCTCTATAGTTTTAACAATTGCTAAATGAGCCCAGTGGCGTCGGTTTAGAACTCCTGTCCCAGCACGAAGTGGAAGTTGCTTCCGCCCTTGCGGCCGAACACTTTGTCGAAGCCATAACCCCAGTCGATACCCATCATACCAATCATGGGCAGGAAGATGCGCACACCGGCACCTGCCGAGCGCTTGAGGTCGAAGGGGTTGAACTGCTTCACGCTGGTCCACGCATTACCGCCCTCCACGAAGAGCAGCGGATAGATGGTGGCGCTGGTGGAGAGCATGAGCGGGAAGTGAAGTTCCACGGCAAAGCGGTCGTAGGCATAGCCGTCGTAGCCATAAGGCGTGAGCGAACCATTCTCGTAGCCGCGCAACGCCACGGTCTCGGTAGCATAAGTGTAACTACCGCTCATGCCGTCACCGCCCACGTAGAAGGTCTCGAAGGGCGACTTGATGTGCTTGTTCCAACTGCCCAGCAGACCGATGTCGGCACGCGTCATCAGCACCAGTGTCCAGCGACCGTCGGGGTCGGTGAGCGGAGTGTAGGTGCGCGCGTTGATTTTCAACTTCCAGTACTCAATCCACTTGTAGAACGACTTCTTGTCGGCCACGTCGTTGCTCTTCGACAGGCGAGCCCAGTCCTTCTTGCCAAACAGCGAGGCAGGAGGCGTGGCGTGGAAACTGAGCGAGAACATGCTACCGCGGCGCGTGTACAGCGGGTTGTCGATGCTGTTGCGCGAGATGGTAAAGCCCAGCACAATGGAGTTCGACGTACCATTGTTCATGTAGTACAGGTAGTCCCAATTCTTCAGGTTGTAAACCTGGTAACTGAGGTCGGCGGAGAAGGTGAAGTAGTCGTCGGGCCACTTCAGGCGCTTGCCAAAGCCCACCGTCACGCCCGCCATCTGCAAGTACTTGCCCGGGTCGTAGGAGTTCTCGTAGTAGTTGTTATAGTTGCCATAATAGTTGTTATAGCCGCTGCTGTAGTAACCAGCCGAGTTATAGTAACTATTATAGTAGTTGTTCATGTAGTTGGTGTACTGCGAGTTGTAGTACGACGAGTTGATGCCCGTCTGTCGGCTATAGAATGCGCTCACCGAGAGGGAGTTGGGGCGCTTGCCGCCGAACCACGGGTCGAGGAACGAGATGCTATAGGCCTGATAGTACTTGGCGTTGGTTTGCGCGCTGATGCTGAACGTCTGGCCCTCGCCCTGCGGTATCAAGCCCTTGTAGGACGACGGGTGGAAGAGGTTCTTGATGGAGAAGTTGGTGAACTTGAGCGCGAGTTTACCCAAGATACCCGTCTGTCCCCAACCGAGCGAGAACTCAATCTGGTCGTTGGCTTTCGACTCGAGGTTGAGCACGATGTCCACGGTACCGTTCTCCTCGTTGGGCTCGGGGCGGATGTCCATCTTCTCGGGGTCGAAGTGTCCAGTTTGCGCAATCTCGCGGGCCGAGCGAATGAGGTCTTCCTTGCTGAACAGGTCGCCGGGGCGCACACGCAACTCGCGGCGCACCACCTTCTCATAGAGGCGGTCGTTACCGTTAATCACCACCTTGTTGATGCGCGCCTGCTTGCCCTCATACATGCGCATCTCCAAGTCGATGCTGTCGCCGCTGATTTTCGACTCCACGGGGATGAGTTGATAGAAGAGGTAGCCGTTGTTGTAGTAGAGGTTGGCCACGGCGTCGTCGTCCTCCTGGGTGCGCTTGTTGAGCAACTTCTGGTTGTACACGTCGCCCTTCTCCACGCCCAGCACCTGGTCGAGCACGCTGCTGGGATACACGGTGTTACCCACCCACGACACATTGTTGATGTAGTAACGCTTGCCCTCGTCGATGGTGAGGTACACGTCCACGTTCTTATCGTCGTAGGCCACCACGCTGTCGCTCACGATGCGAGCGTCGCGGTAACCTTTCTCGTTATACTTGTCGATGATGCGCTGCTTGTCTTCCTCAAAATCGCTGCGCACAAACTTCTTTTGGCTAAAGAGTTTCCACAACGAGCGCTTCTCGTTGGTCTTCTTCATGGTGCGCTTGATGCGGCTGTCGCTCAGCACCTTGTTGCCATCGATGTAGATGTGGTGCACCTTGATTTTCTCGTGCTTGTCCACGTCGATGGTCACGATGACCTCGTCCTTGTTGCTCAGGTCCTCGGTTTGACGCACGGTACACTCTGCGCGCTCAAATCCCTTGCTATGGAAGTACTGTTCGACGATTTGCTTGATGCGTGAGGCAATGTTGGGCGTCATTTGGTTGCCGGGCTGCAGGCCCAGTCGCTGCTGGATGTCCTTGCGCTCGCTGCCTTTCATGCCGGTGTAGTTGACTTGTGACACGCGTGGTTGCTGCTTGAGCACAAACACCAGCCAAGCCTTGTCGGGAGTCATCTTCTCCACGGCAATCTGCACCTTGGAGAAGAGGCCTTGCCGCCAGAAACGCTTGGCGGCCGTCTTGAGGTCGTCGCCAGGTATCTCGATGCGCTGACCCAGGGCCAGACCCGAATAGCCAATGATGATGTTGTCCTCGTAGTTATCGACACCCTCAACGCGCATGCCGGCAATCTCGTAGCGCGAGGGTGCGGCGGTGAACACTATTTTGGGGTTGTAGATGGTGTCGCCCACGGTGTAGGTCTGCTGGGCGGTAGCAACGGCTCCACTCAGCAGCATCGCCGCAAGCAGCAGCAATGACTTGTATTGTCGCATTTTTTTCACTCTTTTTGGTCGTCTTGTTCTTGTTTCACTTGTTCGCTCGTCTTGCCATAGCGGCGCTCGCGCTGCTGGAAGTCGGCGATGGCGGCCACGAAGTCGTCCTTGGAGAAGTCGGGCCAATATTTATCGGTAAAATAGAGTTCGCTATAAGCCAACTGCCACAAGAGGTAGTTGCTGATGCGCAGGTCGCCGCCGGTGCGAATGAGCAAATCGGGGTCGGGCATCCCTGCTGTTGCCAGATGTGCGGCCATCACGTCGGCGTCGATGTCTTGCGGCGTCAACTTGCCGTCGAGCACGTCGGCGGCGATGGTGCGAGCAGCCTGCACAAGTTCCCAGCGCGACGAGTAACTCAATGCGAGCACCAGCACCAGCCCGGTGCACGCTGCGGTGTCGGCCATGCAACGCTCCAGGCGCTCGCGGGCAAAGGCCGGCATGCGGTTCATGTCGCCAATGGTGGTCAACCGCACGTTGTTCTTGATGAGGTCGGGCGTCTGTTGCTCTATCGACACCACGATGAGGTTCATCAAGGCATCCACCTCGGCCTGCGGACGGTTCCAATTCTCGGTGGAAAAGGTGTAGAGGGTGAGGAACTTCACGCCCAGGTCGGTGGCAATTTCGGTGATTTGTCGCACCGTGGTCACACCATTCTCATGGCCCCACGACCGCGACATGCCATGCTCGCGGGCCCAACGGCCGTTACCGTCCATGATGATAGCCACATGGGCGGGAACGCGCTGCAAATCTATGTCATATTTCGTTTCCATCGGGAAGTCGCTTGATTGATTGTTGATTTACTCTACATAATGGCATTTCACGCAGCGCTTGCTGAACTCGTAGGTGACGCTGAACATGGCCAGGCAGTGCCAATCGGTGTTCTTGGCAAAAGAGTGCTTCACGCCATACAGGTCGGTGAAGTTGTCCACCTGGTCGCCAAAGTCCTTGCGCATAGTGAACTCGAAGCCCAGGTTCAGGCGCTCCTTCACTTTATACTTCACGCCCACGCCCAGGGGCAGCACGAAGGTGGGATGACTGCCTCCACCCTTGTGGAAACACATGGCCATGCCTATTCCGGCGGTGAGATAGGGCGACACGCGCTTGTACTGCTTGTAGCGAGCACCGATGCCGTAGTTCAAGAAGTTGAACTCGGCCTGAGCCCCCACATCAATCATGTGGGTGTTGAACTTGTAGTTGATGAGTTCGCCCGGGTGCTCGGGGTCGGGATACTTGTTGGCGATATCCACGCTATTACCGCTCAAACTCACATAGTTCAGGTTGGCCCTGAACGCCCAGCGGCTGTTCATGTTGTAGCGAAAAATGCCGCCACCCGTGACACCGGGGTGCTTAAACATATTGCTGTTGTTGAGGTCACCTATATAGCCCGACATACCCAGCACAGGACCCACCTCGAAACGGTAGTCCTGAGCATGAGCCAGCATGAGTGTGGCCAGAGTGAGCAAGGTGAGCGCGATGCGTTTCATGTGTCGCTTGGTGAGCAAGTGTGACAAAAATTACTGCAGTGGCTTGTAGGTGAATTGCGTGAGCACGCCCTCGATCACGGCGGTGTTGAGGTCGCCGGCGGCATTCACGCCGCCTATCACGTAGATGGTGTTCACCGACCACGAGGTGACGGGTTTCGAAATGCGGCGCGGTGCCTTGGGGCTGGTGGAATCATAGGTGCTCTCCACCACAAAGGCTTGCGCCCCGCGCAGTTCGGCAAACTCGATGGGCATGCGCTGTGTGCTGGCGGCGTTCACCCAGGTGATGCCGTGGTTCGACGAACTATAGGTGCCCGTGTTGTGCATGCCCAGACCATTCACACCGCCCATCACGAGCCACACGTCGTGCTGCTCGGTGATGAAACGCGTGGTGTTGTAGGTCACCGACGTGTAAGGCACCAATATGAGTTCGGCAATCGACGGCAACTGATAGGCCGACAGGGTGTTGGACAACAACCCCCAGTTAGAGCCGTCATAGCCCCACACACTTGGTGTGCAGGTGCCATCGGCAAGACGTCCGCCAGCCATCATGGCCTGCGAGGTCACGTCCCATGCGCCTTGCGCACCTACCAACTGCGAGAAACCGCTCACAGGGAAGTTCGAATCGATGGCGCGCGGCTGGAAACCGGCTGGGGCAGGATATTCCACGTGCTTGTAGCCCTCCTCGTCGTGCGACAAACCGAGCACACGGTCGTCATAGCCGCCCACGATAGCGGTCCACGTTTGGCCAGTGGCATCCCACGTCAGGCCCTCGTCGTCCGAGCGATAAAGTTCACCGCCCACGGCAAGCACATACAATGCGTCGTCCGATGCCGCAAAACTCTCGATGACAGGCTCAAAGGGCAACGTCACGCTCTTCGTCTGCCATTGCGACGTGGCGAGGTTGTGCGTGGCAATCACATGACCCGACGCAGTGCGGGCCAGCGTCACATAGTGGTCGTCGATTGCTGCCGTGCGCAAGGCCTTCACATCGCTCAGCGGCAAGGTGTAACTCTTGCGCCAGTGGATGCTGTCGGGCTTGGTCTTGTGCACATTCACCATCACGCGATAGTCCTTGGTAAAAGTGCCGTCGTAACTGGCCACCTTCAAGTGCACTTCTCCGGTGAAGTCCACGCTATCGTTTTCCGACGTGCGATAGTTGAACGTGGTGTCGCGATGAAGTTTGCTGCCCGTGCACACGATAGCCGCACCGCCAATGGTGCCCTGGAAGGTGATGGTCACCAGCAGACGCGACACGTCGGTGCCCAGAGGCAGCGAGTCGGCATTGTAGATGATGCCACGCTCGGGGTCGATGGTGAAATAGACCGAGTCAAGATGTGCCAACACCTTTTCATCGGCGCGCAACTTAAACTCGCGCACCAACGAATTGCTACTGCTCGTGGCAGCATAGAGGTAAGTGCTGTTGTTGTCGTTGCCCAAGCACGACGTGATGAGCGTGCAAGCAGCCAGCAAAGCACTGACATATAGCAAGATTTTCTTACTCATTATCAATCAAAAATGCGATTTCTTGTGTTATCAAACTGCAAATTTACAAAAAAAATGCGCTTTGCCGTGTAGCAAAGGCATTTTTACACCTTTTTAACGTGATTTTGCAGGGTTTTGCAGGGTGATAATTTTGCGGCCATCTACCTGTAGGCGCTCCACGACATCACCGATAATGGTGGGTGCGCGGAGTCCCTGACCGACAGTAAAGGGTGCTGTTTCGATGCGCGCCTCGTCCCACAAGCCCGAGTCGATGAGTTGTGTGAGCACGGTGGGACCTCCCTCCACCATGACGCTCGTAATGCCTTGGGCATAGAGTTGGGCAAGCCACTGTGCGGGAGCATGATACCCCTTGAGCACCAGCGTGTTGCCCCCATCGCTGAGTACGCGACTGGTGGGCGGCACGCGGCCATGCTCGTCGAGCACCACGCGCAACAGCGGAGCATCGAGCACGCGAGGGGTGAGCGACGGGTCGTCGGCAAGGATGGTGCCGGCTCCCACCACAATGGCGTCGGCCATTGCGCGCTCGCGGTGCATGAGGCACAGGGTGAGGGGCGACGACAAGCGCAGGCGCGGAGCGCCAGCGGGAGCCGCCATGAAGCCGTCGGCACTTTGCGCCCACTTGAGTTGCACCCACGGCCGGCGAAGCGTGTGGGCGGTGAGAAAACGGCGATTCAGGGCGCGACACTCGGCCTCGAGCACACCCACCTCGACCTGCACCCCCACCTCGCGCAGCATGGCCACGCCGCGGCCACTCACCCGCTCAAAGGGGTCGAGCGTGCCCACCACCACGCGGGGAATGCCCATCTCAATGATGAGGCGCGCGCAGGGCGGTGTGCGGCCCTGATGCGAACAGGGCTCCAGGGTGACATAGAGGGTGCTCGACGGCAACAGCGAGCGGTCGGCCACGGCGGCGATGGCGTTCACCTCGGCATGTGCCTCGCCACAACGGCGGTGAAAGCCCTCGCCGATGATGCGGTCGCCACACACCACCACCGCCCCCACCATGGGATTAGGGGTGGTGTGCGGCGCACCTTGCCGCGCCAACTGCAACGCGCGGCGCATCCAGCGCTCGTGTGTACCAGTGGTGTCCACGGCGATTTAGTGAGCCGAGTTAATGTCGCTGTCGCCCGTGCCACCGCGGTCCATGCGATACCAGCAATAGGCAATGTAGCCCAGCACGAAGGGCACGAGCACGCTCACGATGCTCATCGCTGTGAGGGTGAAGGGACTCGACGAACTGTTGCGAATGGTGAGCGACGACTGCACATCGAGCAGCGACGGATAATAGGCCGTGTCGTTGTAGCCCAGCACCCAGAACAGGGTGAGCACCACAAGCACCGTCCCCACTCCGGCTGCCCAAATGCCGCCTCGCCACGCCGGTGCCAGCAGCGAGCGTATCACGCCCCACAGCACCAACACCACGCCAAGGAGCAGCACCACCAGGGCCCACCACAGGGTCAGGTAGTTGGTGAAGTAGCGGTAATCTTCCCACTGGGCATTGCCCTGGGCATCGACCGCCACCCCGCGCGAGGTGAGCAACACAGCCACCACGGCGAGAAACAGCACCACAAAGAGGCCGCCGTTGATGAGTAGCGCGCGATGCTGGTCGCGGTTCACCTCGTCGTCGACAATGTTGTTGATGAAATAGAGCGAAGCAAGCGTGCGCGCCAGCATGAGCACCATGAGGCCAAAGAGCAGATTTTTCCAGCATGCCAACGCCTCAAGGCCATGCGTGGGGCTCCACGTGGAGATGGTGGCCGACTGCACGTTCAGCAGATTGCTCTTGGTCACCGTGAATTCGGCGCCAAAGAACATGGTGGCCACTGCCACGCCCAGCAGCAGCGGGCCAGCCACACCGTTGACGAGCAGCAGCGTGTCGTAGAAACGGCTGCCGTACACATTGCCGCGCTTCATGCGATATTCATAACTGATGGCCTGAATCACAAAACTCAACAAGATGAGCATCCACAGCCAGTAGGCACCGCCAAAACTCGTGGAATAGAACAGCGGGAAAGACGCGAAGAAGGCGCCGCCAAAGGTTACCAGCGTGGTGAACGTGAGTTCCCACTTGCGGCCCAGCGAGTGGATGTAGAGGGCGCGGTGACGCTCGTCGCGAGCACCAAAGAGCATCGACTGCCCACCTTGCACAAAGAGCATGAACACCAGCAGGGCGCCAAGCACCGACATGATGAGCCACCAGTAGTTTTGAAGCAATATATAGTCCATGGTTGTTAATTTTCGGCGTTAATCATTGATTTCCTTTGACTTGAGCGCAATTTGGCGACAAATGATGCTCACATCGGCAATGAGCAATGCGGTGAACAGCACCGCAAATATCCAGAACGTCACCTGGATGGAGGTGGCATTGAGCGCGCTCACAGCCACCTTGTTAGGCATCAAGCCTTGAATCGTCCAGGGCTGACGGCCCACCTCGGCCACAATCCAGCCGCTCGCGCTGCACAAGTAGGTGAGCGGAATGGTGATGATGCTCAGCCAGTACCACCACGGCGCCAAGCGGGGCTTGAGCAACTGCGGCTTGTAAACCAGCAGCAAGGCCAACAGCAGGAACACGACCAGGTAGCCACCCACGGTGACCATGAAGTGGAAGGTGTAGAACGTGAGGGGCACATTGGGCACCGCCTCCTCGGGCTTGTCGAGGTAGGCATAACCGAAGTACTTGAAATCGGCATTGATGGCGCTCTTGAGGCTGTCGAGGCGTGCCACGTCGGCGCTGCGCTGGGCGGCATCGTATTGCGCGAGCAACTCCTGCACGCGCTTGCCGCGCTCCATGCGCTCGGCATAGGAGACGGTGTTCACTTCGGCACCATGCTCGTCGAGGGCCTTGCCGGCAATGATGTCTTGAATGCCCGGCACAAAGGCGTGAGGATTGTGCGTGGCGAGCAGCGACAAGCCATAGGGGATGGAAATGTCGAACAAGAAGGGCTTATCGTCGTTTTCGGCGGTCTTGGAGGGATTGAGGATGCCAAAGGCGACAATCGCCTGGTCTTGGGAGCCTTGATAGAGTCCCTCCATGGCGGCAAGTTTCATGGGTTGATACTTGGCGACGGTCACTGCCGACGTGTCGCCGGTGACGCTGGTGAGGACGATGCCCACCAGGCCTACCCATGCGCCCACCTTGAGGCTACGCTGGCTGTGCTCCACGGCACGGCCACGCAACAGCATCCAGCCGCACACACCCACCACGAACACGCCACCCAAGGTCCAGGCGCTGAACACGGTGTGGAAAAACTTGCTCACGGCCATGGGCGACAGGGCGACGGCCCAAAAACTGGTCATCTCGTTGCGCATGGTGGCGGGGTTGAACTCGCAACCGGTGGGATACTGCATCCAGGCGTTGGCGACAAGTATCCACAGTGCCGACAACGTGGCGCCGATGGCGGTGAGCCAGGTGGCGGCAAGATGAAACTTGGGACCCACCTTCTTCCAGCCAAAGAACATCACGGCGATGAACGTCGACTCCATGAAGAAGGCCAAAATGCCCTCTATGGCAAGCGGCGCACCGAAGATGTCGCCCACAAACCAACTGTAATTGCTCCAGTTGGTGCCAAACTCAAACTCCAAGATGATGCCAGTGGCCACGCCGATGGCGAAATTCACGCCAAAGATGGTCATCCAGAACTTGGTGGTGGACAACCACTTCTCGCTGCGCGTGCGCAGGTAGATGGTTTCCATGATGGCCACAATCACACCCAAGCCGAGCGTGAGCGGCACGAAGAGCCAATGATAGATGGCCGTAAGCGCAAATTGAGCGCGCGACCAGTCAACGACTTGTGTTAGTTCTTGCATAGATATTTTGTTGTTAAGATGTGAATACTCTGTATTGCCCCTGCCCTCACGCCTGATTAGGGCGTGGTGAGTTCGTGGCGCACATAGGCGGCTTTTTCCTCATCGCTATCGGCCACCGAACTCAAAAAGTCGGGGAAGAAGATGGCACGCAACACCACAAACATGATGAAGAGTTTGATGGCAATGATGAGCCACAACGTGCGCCCCAGGGTCATGCTGCGGAAACCGTCGTAGTAGAGATGCCACACGTGCCACAGCCAACTGTGGGAGCGCGATGAGGTGTCAGGCGTCTGGTCATTGTTCATGATAGGCGGTGAGATGGTTAAGTTCACAAAGTTACTAAAAAAACACAACCTCGCCGCCACTATTGCGCATAAAATCGCACAAAACGGGCGCGAGGCTGAGTATTTATTTGCCGAAATGACGTTTTAATTAGTCATCATTTCTCATTCTGCGGGGCGCAAAGCGGTGACAAAGCGCAAATTGCCGAAACTGTCGCGGTGGGTGGCCGCATCGACAAGTCCCGCCTGCTGGAACAGCCGTGCCACCTCATCGGCAAAGCGGCGGTTCACCTCCACATACACCCGTCCGCCTGGCGCGAGGGCGGTGGTGGCGTGCATCGCGAGGGCGCGGTAGAAACGCAACGGGTCGGCATCGGGCACAAACAGTGCCTCGGCAGGCTCATATTGCAGCACATGAGGCTCCATTTGGGCGCGCTCGCTCTCGCACACATAGGGTGGATTGCTCACCAGCACATCGCAACTCTCGACCTCGAGGCACGGCAGCAACACGTCGGCCATCATGAAGTCGACACGGGCCTTGAGCGCACGAGCGTTGGCACGTGCCACTGCGAGGGCAGCAACACTGTTGTCCACGGCAAGCACTCGCGAGAAACGCAAGGCAAGGGCGAGCGAAATGGCTATGCAGCCGCTGCCCGTGCACAAGTCCACCACGCGCAAGTCGGTGCCGTGTTCACGGTCCACAATCATGTCCACGAGTTGCTCGGTCTCGGGACGCGGAATGAGCACATCGCGATTTACCGCAAAACTGTGGCCATGAAACCGCGCCACGCCGAGCACATATTGCAGAGGCTCACCGGCCCGCAATCGTGCGACGATGGCCGCCAAACGATCCTCGAAGAAGGAGGGCAATTCCTCCTGCTCGCGAAGCAACATATCCACGGGCGAATAGTGCAGCACCTCGTCAAAGATGATGCGTGTCATCGCAGTTATTTCTCGCTCGTCATAGCGGCCGCGCAATGCCTCGCGCAGCACGCCGCAGGCCTGTTGTGTTGTCATCATGCTACAAAGATAGCGAAAAATTACAACTTTCCATAATGTCCGATGAAATGTTGCTTGTCGGTGGGCGTGATGGCGGGCGACGCGGCGAGATTTCGCTCGGCGATGACGTGCAGGGCGATAGCGCGCGCCATCACCATGTCGTCGTGGCCGCCAGCCCTCGCCGCCATGGCACCGCCGGGCACCTGCTCATAGATGGCCATCTCGTCGACGGCAGCCGCATCGCGCTCCACCCACGTGCCGTCGCGCACCGCCGTAATGAGCAGGCCCACCGCCACGGGCTTGGTTTGAGAGTTGGTGTGATAGCCGGGGCGATTGGTGCTGCGCACATACAAGCGCTCATAGTTGCGCAACACGCAGTCAAGCACATAATGCGACGCGTCGTCGCCGCTCTCCAGCGTGTTGCTCTCGACCACCAGCAGCGCCTTGTTGTAATGCCGCGCCAGGGCCATGGCTTTGCGAGCCAGCAAGTCATGGTCGACGTGTCCGCGCCATTGTGCCACCACCTCGGCCACACCGTCGTGGCGCTGATGGTGGGTGTCCACGACCACGATTACCGAGAAGTCGGCGCCCTCGGTGCGTCCGCCCACATCCACGGCCACCACATAGCGCGCAGAGGGAGCGGGCGACGCCCATATCTGCAAACATCCGGCAGGAGCGGCGACAAAACGCGGTGCCTTGTCGTCGCACATCACCTCGCCCGTGAAAAGCGGCGAACGGCAACCGGCACGCAAGCGCGACAATGCCTCGAGCGAGAACACGCCATAGCCGGCACTCGCAAAGGCTTCGAGGTCGGTAGTGGGGAACTCGGCCTGCATTTGCTCGTGAGAGGTGTACTCGCGACGCTTGTGGTGATACCAGTTTATCATCTCCAGAGTGAGGCCATGCTGGTGCCACAGGGCCTGCTCATAGTCGTCGAGCGACGCCCAGAGTTGCGCCACATCGTCCACCGGGCGGCGATAAATCTCTATCTCGTGCCAGGGCACGAACACGGGCAGTTTGTCGCTCTCGCCGGCCTTGGCGCGCAGCCATTCGCGATGGAAAAAGGTGCCCACGCCATTGGCGGTGCTCTCCAGCACCACCACGGTGTCGGCGGCAACAGCCACGCTGCCGCTCACCGAGCGTATCACGTCAGTGGGATGGTGCATGGGGCTCTCTTTCCAGAAAGCGACCTCGCTCAGGTGCGCCATGGCCACGTCGAAACCACGCACGGCATCTTCGCTCATCGCGGTGCCCATAATCACCAAGCAGTCGCGACCGCTGAGTTCCTGCACCTGCGAACTGCCCTCGAAGTTGCGAAACTCCAGGTGTTTCACGTCGGGGTCGAGCAACTCGCGGGGATAGTGGCGCACGAGGCGGCGATACATCGACTTGATGGCGCGCGCCGTGCCCAGCAGGTGGCCGCAAATCACGCTGTTCCAGTTGCGATGATGCACCAGTTGCATCCACGCCATGTACATCTGCACCAGGGTGGACCCTCCCCACTGACGCGCCTTGAGCAAAATCACGCGCAAGGGTCGTCCGCCCTGCCGCTCGCGCTCCATCAAGGCTGCCACACGGCGCTGGGGCGCGTTGAGGCGAAGCGGCACGTTGCGCCCGGTGAGTTTGTCGCGCACCTTCACGCAGCGCACGCACCAATAGTCGAAATCGTGGGCAATGCGACAGCGCTCCTGCTCGAGCGGGGACAACTGGTCGTAGTGCGGACACGCCGCGAGCAGGGTGCGCGGCAACCACAGGTCGCCATGACGCACACGTTCGCCACAGCCGCCCAAACCCGTCAGCGGGTCGTAGGGCGCATGCAGGGCGGCATGGCGACGTTCATTCTCACGTCTTAGTGCCTCAAGGTCAACGGATTGGTCACTGGTCATCGCTACAAGGAGGCTGGGGTGAGGACGATGGGCAACAGCAGGTCGCCAGTGGTGGCGGTGCCGCTCACTTCAAGGCGCAGGGTGCGCCATCGGGGACCCACCACGCGCAGGGGCAACGGCGCCGACACGTCGCCCTGAACAGTGAGGGCGGCGACCTCAAATCCGTGACAACTCACACCGCGTTCACCCGTCACGGCAAGCCGCAACTGGGCCGCCGTGGCGTTCACATGCCACAGCACCATTGCAGGCTGGTACACAATGGGTTGCGACTGATACATCACGGGCATGGTGGCCGATGTCTCAACATCGAGGTTGAGCAGGCGACCGGCGACGTCCACAGCGAGGCAGTGGCGCGGGTCGCTGTAGAGTTGGCTCAGCGCTATAGTGCGGCGACTCATGCGCCCCGAGGGCATCACCACCGCCGTGGTCATTCCTGTCGCCAAAAGCCACAACTCGCCATGACGGCTACCCCACCCCAACTGATCCACGGCCACCCCGCGGCACATCACGTCCACCGTGCTGGCACGCAGACGGCACACCGCGCCATGCCTATTCGCGAAGTAGATGTCGCGGTTGCCCTCAATGGGCGCCACGGTGGGGTCAATCACCTCGCGGGCCACCAAACGCGCCTCGCCGGCATCGCCCGTACTCGCGCGCTGCGGCAGGGCGAAGATGCCCTCGCGGGTGAACAGATAGAGCGGATAGCGACCAAATCCACCAGCGTAGAGCGGACGCGACACGGCGGCCAGCGCCACGGGCGACGCATCGACCACACGATGCCGCCATGCCGCCACCAGTGGATTACCCGGCAACGAGGCCAGCAGCACGCCATGTGCATCGCAGCAATAGAGGCGACCGCCACAAGTGGTGCTGCAACAAGCGGGCTCGCTGCGCTGCATAGTTCCCACCGCGGCGCACTGCGCGGCCGTCAGAGTGTCGCCGGCGGGAACCTCGGTGCCCACCCACTCGCCACGCGACAGGGCGGCGAGGTCGGTCGTGGTGAGGGTCACGCGCACCGCACTCGTGGCGAGGCGGCCGGCGAGGGCCTGCGACGAACGGGGCGGAAATCGCAGTTGCAACACTTGTCGGTGGGTGGTGGGCGACGTCACGCAACGATAGTCGAGCGCGGCATTGTCGTCGACGACGGACTCCACCGGGCTCACCAGCACGTCGATGGACTTGACCAGCGACAGCCACGCCGCGCCAATGCCACTGGTTACCTGCACCCCCACCTTAAAGGTGCGCAACTGCACCGTAGCGGCATCCACGCCACTATAGGCACCGCCCGACACCACCGCCGCGCGGTCGATGTAAGCGGCATTGTCTTGTGTGGAGCCGTCGAGGCGCACCGCCTCGCTCATCCACACCAGGCCGTCGTCCCACAGCCTCACCGCATAGCGTGCCATCACCGGCCCGCAGCAGCGCCCCGCGCCAGCGGCAGCCGTGGTGAGGCCACGCCAGACAAGGCGCAACTGACGGGCGAGCAGCGTCACGTCGGACGAAGACAGCGGCGACGACCACTGCGACATGGAGTGGGTGAACGACAATGGGTCGAGCGTTGCGGTGAGGGTAGATTCGTCGGTGGCGACAAGTCGTAGTCGGGGGATGGCATCGGCCACATCGAGCACCACATATTGTGTGCCGTCGTGCCGCAGCACGACGTTGCCGGCAGTGGTGACGAGCACCACCCAATCGCCCACGCTATGCGCCGCGGTCACCTCGCTGGAAAGCGCGGTCACGGCCACGCCGTCGCAATAAACCGTGCCTCCCGCTACGGTGAGCACACGCCCGGCGGCATCTACCAGCAGCAGACGCTCGCCAGCGGTGAGCACCACTCCCGTGGCGCTGGGCACGCCCACCACCTGCAGGCCGCCATGCACCTCACGCACATTCTGGGCCTGGGCAGCCACACCTGCAGTAGCCACCTCGCCCACCACCTCGCTCACGGCACCGCACGGCACCACCGTGAGACGTTTTTCACACTGTTTCATGGTAATAGAGATAAAAAAAACGCCACAAAACTACCATGGCGCCCCGTGCACGTCAACATCAATCCCGCCCCAATACAATTAGGAATTAGGAATTATGAATTAAGAATTAAGAATGAGGAATGGAAACAACGAATTTCACGGATTATCTCGTACTGCGGGAGTCAGTTTTAGGTGGAGGTTTGGGAGTGTGTCGTCGCGCCCAGAGGGTGCCCGCTGAGTACCCCCCAGTAAAATTGGCTATCGATTTATTCTAATTATAGATTTTGGTATCGTATTATATTTTGACAAGCCAAAACCCATTATTATCCTTACCCTCGTGTCTCAAGAGGCCACCCTTCTGTAAGGCAGAAAGGTCACGTTCTATGGTACGTTGGCTTACCGACAACATCTCCGACATTTTCTTGCCTGTTATTGTCGGATTTTTTTTGATTATACTCAATATTTTCTGCTGGCGATCAGTAAGTTTAGTCTCCGACAAATCTCCGCCACGATCTCCGACATTCTGGGTGACATGAGAGGCGAAAATGGTTGTCTGGAATTGAGCAGGCGTTGATTTGAATTTGGGTTTTAACTCATCTGTATAGCCTTCTAGGGCTTTAGTTTCGTTGCAAATACGTGTAAGCCCACTGCCGCGCTTCTCCATATAATTAAGTTGAGCCATCACGTTTGCAAGTATGGGATTGCGTCTTTCAGAAGAAACATCTTTGATGTCCAAATCTTGAATCAGCATACCATTGTACATTCCGCCTGGAGAGGTGACAGTAAGTCGGTCATCATAAACATCAATATGTACTTCACTCCCCAGCACAGTGTAGTCACGATGAATGAAATGGTTTACCATTGCTTCCAAAACGGCACGTTCAGCATACTCTGGTTTGTTCTTTCGTCCACCAGGCAACTTCTCCCATCCCCTCTTTGTGTTAGACTTTACGAAGTTCATTGCTTCTCGCAGCAACATGAGGACATTTCCCGTAAACTCTGCATCATTGATGGCATCACCTTTTTCAATTCCATCCCATCGTGTGCAGTACAACCGTGATTGCCATAGTGGACAGTCATCTGCAAATAATGCACCTGCATTCGTGAGGTTACCTGTTCCTGTTACCAGTCCAAACGACAAGAGATATTTCTTGTCCCATTCATGCTTGGTGCGATCTTTGAAGGTGTTCGCCAATATTGTAAAAGAATAGTCCTCAGCCTTATAATCTGTATGAAGAGAATCAAAAGTTTTGCTGGAGCCTTTCAAGACTAATCGCAACATCTGCTCTGCCGTAGCCGGAAGACTTTCATCGCCGATGCGAACAAACGCTATACGCTGACCATCACCCACATAATAATACGGCGTATATTGGCCCGCATTGACTTTGAGTTGCAAAATGTGCAAGCCATCTATATCGTGAGGAATCATTTCCACCTCTGGCAGAGGATCCATATAGTCTCGAACCCTGCTACTAATAGCCTCACACACATGCTGTACATCATCAAGGCCTTGAACGAGGCCACAATTATCAATACCAAAGAATAGGGAACCGCCCAAGCCATTGGCAAAAGCACTTACGCTCTTCAACCAACTCTTAGGCTTCTTCTCTTCAAGCATCAATTTGAAATCATATGCCGTACATTCAACTATCAGATCATTCAGTTTCATTTGGCATGTATATATAACGGACGTGAAGGGCGACTACTTGATGTTGTAGTAGACGGTGAGGGAAACGGCGAGGCGACCGCTGCGGGTGCCGTAGCCGGGGATGTACCAGGGGCGAGAATGGGTGGTTTTTCCATAGGTGTGCAGCCAGTGGTAGCGCAGCATCCACCCCATGGACACGGGGCCCCACAACTTCACTTTGAGACCGGCGCAGACCTCGCCCCACACGGCGTGAGAGTGTTCGCCCTTTAATTGCCACTGCGTGGTCTCGCGCCAATAATTGCCAGTATAGGTCACGTCGGTCACGTCGTAACCAAACGTGCTGTAACCAAAACGATAGCCCACAAGGGCCTGATAGTCGGGGGAATGCTTGAACAGGATGTTGTAGTTCACGCCCAACTTGAAATAGGGCGAGAGTTTGCCGCGATAGGTATAGTTCATCTCGTCGGGCGTGGATTTTGCCCATCCCACGCCCACTTGTACGACGGGCTGCAGTCGGTTCCACATGTTGAGCACACCCTCCACGTCCACACAGCCGTAGTCCTGCCCGAACGCGGCGAGCAGGAGGTCGCCAATGTTCACGCCCACGCTCAATCCCGTGATGAGCGGATAGCGCTTGTAGACGCGTCGCAACGAGTCCTTGCGCGCCTCGGCCTGAGCGCGCAGCGTGTCACCGCTGAGCACCTGCGCCACATAGGCCTCGCTGAGCGAGCGGTCGGGCTCGAGCGTGCGGTTGGTGGGGTCCTTCACGGGGGTGACATGACGCTCGGGCTGCTGCGCCATTCCCACAGCGGCAACCAGCATGGTGACGAGGATGAGCAACGTTCTTTTCATGCTGTCAGTCGGCTTGAGGGGTGAGGTAAACACGCAGCGACTCGCGCAACTCATTGGTGACCACGGGCTGCACCAGCGCCACCGAGTCGATGCCGTGGTGGGTGGTCGTGACCGTGCTCATGTCGAAGTTGTACATGGCGCCGCATTCGCGCGAGGAATAGTAAGGCACAGGCTCGTAGTTGAAGGTGATGGTGTCGCGCAAGAGCGTGCTGTCGCCGTCGGCGCTCACATGATAGCGCCACAGCGCATATTGCGTGCTGCGCGTGGTCACGCGCAGGGGCACATAGACCTCGCTGCACGGGGTGTTGTTGCAAATCATGCTGTCGCCGGGCACGCCCACGCCCTCCACCCACACATTGATGGTGGCGCTGGTGGCCTTGCGCGTGACGGCATCCACATTGTAGAAGCGCATGAGCGGCAGGCTGCTACGATTCTCGTTGCAGGTAGTGTCGGTGCAAGCCAACTGAAGGGCCAGGACAACCAACGCAAGCACGATGGCGGCAGGAGTACGCATCACATCAATTCGGACGAAATCTCATAGTGGTTGCGGTCGGGCGCATGGCGCGTGATGAGTTCGCCCAAGAAACCGGTGAGGAACAACTGGGTGCCAAGTATCATGGCGGTGAGCGCCAAGTAGAAGTAAGGTGAGTTGGTCACCAACGTGTAGGGGTGGTTGTGGTACATGTTGTAGAGTTTGAGGGCTCCCACCACAATCACCGCGATGAAACCGATGAGGAACATGAGGCTTCCCAAGAGGCCGAAGAAGTGCATAGGCTTGACGCCAAACTTGGCCTGGAACCACAAGGTGAGCAGGTCGAGATAGCCGTTGACGAAGCGGTCGAGGCCAAACTTCGACGAGCCATATTTGCGCGCCTGGTGCTGCACCACCTTCTCGCCAATGCGGGTAAAGCCAGCCACCTTGGCCAGATAGGGCACATAGCGGTGCATGTCGCCATACACCTCGATGTGCTTGACCACCTCGCTGCGATAGGCCTTGAGGCCACAGTTGAAGTCGTGCAGGTTCTTGATGCCGCTCACACAGCGCGCGGTGGCATTGAACAACTTGGTGGGCAGTGTCTTGCTCAACGGGTCGTAGCGTTTCTTCTTCCAACCGCTCACCAGGTCGTAGCCCTCCTCCTTAATCATGCGGTAGAGTTCGGGAATCTCGTCGGGACTGTCTTGCAAGTCGGCATCCATGGTGATGACCACGTCGCCCTGTGCCCGCGCGAAACCCGTGTTCAGCGCCGGCGACTTGCCATAGTTGCGACGGAAGTTCACACCCTTCATGCACGCATTGGCGGCATGGAGTTGCTCAATAACCTTCCACGAGCCATCGGTGGAGCCATCGTTGACAAACAGCACCTCGTAACTATAGCCGTGCTCGGTCATCACGCGCTCAATCCACGCGGCAAGTTCGGGCAGCGACTCGGCCTCGTTGTACAACGGCACTACTACTGATATATCCATCTTCGTTTTCTTTTCTATTCTTGAAAATCTATCGTTGAAACTCGTCTATCAGGAACAAGCGCTCACAGCACCCTGTTGCGGGCATAGGCTACCGCTGCCGTGAGTGCGCTGAGCAGACATCCGCCAAAGGTCACGAACCAGTAACTGTTGAACACCATCTCGATGGGCGTGGGCAACAGTCCGCCGTCGATGGCAGTGCGCAGCACACCCACGAGTTGGCTGTCGCGCAACTCGGGGAACTGGCTATAGGCCTCGAGCGCCATCTGAGCCTGGTCGTAGATGAACGTAGGGCGCGAAAAGCGCAGCACGGCATAGGTGACCAACGCAGTGATGAGCGCACCACACAAAAACAGCAGGATGCCCACCATCCACATCGACGCATAGTCCGACACGCCGCCTTGCAACGCGGCCCAGCCACGCTGCTGCTTATACACCACTACCGGCAGGGCTATCAACATCAGCAACACCACCATTGAGAACAGTGGCACGCGGTCGGCATAGATGGAACACACCGACACCACGCTCATGTAGATGCCGAAACCCAGCCCTCGCTCCGCGCCATAGCGGTACAAACTCTTACGCTCTTCCATTACGGCCACAAAAGTACAAAAAAAATGGAAATTTATGTAATTAGTTTATTCCCTTGTTTGAAAAATCCCCGACAGGCGACCCATCGGGGATAGACTTATCGTTTCACAGAGGTGCCACGGCACGTCTCTCACTTAACCAAGATCTTCTTGCCGTCCTCAATGACGATGCCCTTGTAGTCCTTGCCTACGG
>CACWKM010000001.1 GCA_902761475.1 uncultured Bacteroidales bacterium | reverse complement strand
GCCGCCGAGAAAAAGATGAGCGAGGCTGTGGCCTATCTCGACGACTCCCTGGCCCACATCCGTGCGGGCAAGGCCAATGTGAAAATCTTAGACAGCATCCGTGTGGAATACTATGGCAGCAAGGTGCCCATTGGCAACGTGGCCAACATCAGCACGCCCGACCAGCGCACCATCGCCATCATGCCGTGGGAGAAGAATATGTTCCGCGTGATTGAGAAAGCCATCATCGACTCTAACGTGGGCATCATGCCGGAGAGCAACGGCGAGGTGATTCGCCTGAGCATTCCGCCGCTCACCGAGGACCGCCGCAAGCAACTCGTGAAGGACAGCAAGGCCGAGGCCGAGAAGGCGCGCGTGAGTGTGCGCAACGCCCGCCGCGACGCCATCGAGGGGCTCAAGAAGGCCATCAAGGAGGGCATGAGCGAGGACGTGTCGAAGGACGGTGAAGCCAAGGTGCAGAAAATCCACGACAAGTACATGAAGCGCATCGACGAGGTGTTTGCCGCCAAGGAGAAGGAAATCCTCACCGTGTAAAAATCCCTCACGCGCAGCGCGAAAAAAAGAAAAATTGCCATCGCGGCCCCTCCTGTGGAGCGGCTGCGGTGGCAATCGTTTTTATGTCGTGTGGCCCAGGGGGCTTACTCCTTTTCGCCGTAGAGCAAGTCGCCGGCGTCGCCTAGACCCGGGATGATGTAACTGTGGGTGTTGAGTTCGTGGTCGATGTCGGCCGTCCACAGTGTGGTCTTGTCGGCGGGCAGCCGCTTGCGCACCACCTCGATGGCCTGGTCGGTGGCGATGACGCTCGCCACATGGATGTGCGAGGGATGCCCCTTGGTGACGAGTGCCTGATAGGCCAGTTCCATCGACGAACCCGTGGCGAGCATGGGGTCGACGATAATCAGCGTCTTGTCGTCGAGGCGCGGGCTGGCGATGTACTCAATGTGCACCACAAAGTCGTCGGTCTTGGGGAAGTACTTGCGATAGGCGCTCACAAAGGCATTGTCGGCGCCATCGAAGTAACTCAAGAATCCCTCGTGGAACGGCAGTCCGGCACGCAGGATGGTGGCGAGCACCACGCGGTCGTCGATTACGCGAGTCTTTTTCACGCCCAGCGGCGTCTCGACCTCCACCTCGCGATAGCGCAGGCGCTTGGAGATTTCGTAGGCCATGATTTGAGCCAGACGGTGGATGTTAGTGCGGAAGCGCAGACGCTCCTGTTGCAGTACCTTGTCGCGCACTTCGCTCATGAATTGACCCACAAGCGAGTTTTGTTCACTCAAATTGATAACTTCCATAGATATATCTATTTAGTTTGAAAAGAATTGTTGCAGTTTTTCCATTGCCTTGGCGCGGTCTTGCTCTAACTGCTTGCCGAGCGCCTCGGGGCTGTCAAACTTCATCTCGTCGCGCAGGCGGTCGATGAAATAGACGATGATGTTGTTGCCATAGATGTCGCCCACGTTGTCGGCAAAAATATTCACCTCTACCGAGAGGCTGTTGGCGTCGTCGGGGTCGAGGGCGAAGGTGGGTCGCAGGCTCACTCCGGCCATGCCCGGAAAGTGTTGTCGGGTGTCGGGTAACCCGACCACCACGGCATAGGCTCCGAGTTTGGGCATGAGTTGGTAACTGCTCAGTTCGCCCACATTGGCCGTGGGGAATCCCATGGCGGTGCCTTGTCGCTCGCCATGAATCACGGTGCCATAGATAGCAAACGGATGTCCCAGCATGAGGTGGGCCTTGAGCATGTCGCCGTCGTGGGCGATGGCGTGGCGAATGAGCGTGGAACTCACGTCGCCCAGCGGGGCCTTGGAGATGCGCGCCACGCTCACCCCTAATTCCTCGCCCAGCGCTTCGCACTGGCTCGCGTCGGCGCGGTCGCTGCCTATGTGGTTGTCATAGCCCATCACGAGGCTCACCACGCCGTAGTCGTCGCGCAACTTGATGATGAACTCGCGGGCAGTGAGCGAAACGATGTCCTCAAAGGCGAACACCAGCATGTTGTCCACTTGGGCCTCGTTCAAGCGGTTGACGCGGTCGAGGATGCTCGAGATTTGTTTCACGGGCTCTTTGTCGGGTGCAAGAATGTGCTGCGGGTGCTGGTCGAACGTCACCACCATCGATTGTGCGCCCAGTGCGGCGGCACGCAGTCGCAAAGCATTGATGATGTGCCTGTGACCCAGGTGTACACCATCAAACAACCCCACAGTGGCGACCATTGCGCCACGATTTTCAATGGGGTCGGTGTTGAGGATGACGTTCATTATGAATTGGCCGTGGGGGCGTCGTCGCTGGGGAGGTTTTTCTTGATGATGCGCATGGTGTCGTTGCACAACTTGATGAACACCTCTCGGTTCTTGAGCATGGTGCTCGTCTTCACCTGTTTGCCGTCGGTGGTGAAGATGAATCCGCTGTCGTTAGATTCCAGTGCGCGCAGTGTCGATTCCACTCCGCTCTCGGGATGCCGCAGCGGGTTCACGAGGTAGTCGGCCGCGCGGTCCAGCCAGCGATGCAGTGCGAGCATGCCGGTGTTGAGCACGCCGGGGTTCACGCAGTTCACGCTCACGTGCTTGATTTTCATCACGGTGCTCATGTAGATGGAGAACAGCGTGAGCGCCAGTTTGCTTTGTGCGTAGGCGCCAATCTGTGTGAAGTGCGACACGGCGGGGAACTCATAGGGGAGCGACACGAAGCGCCGGCTCACCGAGGTGGATAGGATGATTTTGCCGCCGTCCTCGATGATGGGGAATGTGGCCATGGATAGCAGCACAGTGCTCAGGAAGTTCACCTGGATGGTGTGTTCGAAGCCGTCGGGCGAGAGTTTGCTGTGTCGTGGCAGCGTGCTGGCGTTGTTCACCAGTGCTGCGATGGGGCGTCGCAAGGCTTTGAGGCGAGCCACGAAGTCGCGCACCATCTCAAAGGAACTCAGGTCGAGTTGCAAGCAACTGATGTCTTTGTTGCCCGTGGCCTCGCGCAACGCTGCTGCGCTGGCCTCGGCACGTTCCAGATTGAGGCTGGCCAGCAGCACAGCCTTGCCTTGCTCGGCAAGGCGACGCGTAATCACACTGCCAGTGTTGTCGGTGGCACCCGTGACAACATACAATGGCACGGCGGGAGGAGTGATGCTATTGGTTTCCATTTTATCCTTGTTTTTGTGTCGTTGAGGTTTCGTTTCAACTCACAAAGTTAGTGCAAGCCGAGCGAAAATGCAAATTCATTTGCAATTTTCCGAGGCGCCGCCTCACTTCGGGCGCGGAGCGGCCAACGTAGTGCAAGCCGAGCGAAAATGCAAATTCATTTGCAATTTTCCGAGGCGCAGCCTCACTTGGCTGCAAGTTAGGCGAACTGGTTCTCGATGATGTCGGTGAGCACATCCTTGAGTTCCAGGCCTGCTGCGCGCACCTGTTGCGGAATGAAACTGGTGGCCGTCATGCCCGGCGTGGTGTTCACCTCTATCATCACCCGTCGGTCGCTGCCGTCGGCCTCGTGCGTGACGATGTAGTCCACGCGGATGATGCCGTTGCAGTGCAGGATGTCGTAGATGTGCTTGGTGTCTTGCATCAACGCTTGTGTGAGTTCGTCGCTGATGCGTGCTGGCGTGATTTCGTCCACCTGGCCGTTGTACTTGGCATCGTAGTCGAAAAACTCGTTGTGCGTCACCACCTCGGTGATGGGAAACACCACCATGTGCTCGCGGGTGCGATAGCAGCCCACGGTCACCTCGGTGCCATCGACAAACGACTCCACCATCACCTCGTTGCACAGTTTGAATGCCGCGTCGATGGCCGGTGCGAGTTGTTCAAGGCATTTCACCTTGCTCACCCCGAAACTCGAGCCGTCGGCGGTGGGCTTCACGAAGCAGGGCAAGCCCAGTTTTTGCACAATCTCCTCCATGGCTGGCCCTTGCTCATCGCGGCGCAGCAACACGCTGTCGGGCACGGTCACGCCATAGCCCTTGAGGTAGTTGTTGAGCACATATTTGTGGAAGGTGAGCGCCTCCACAAGCACCGAGCAAGTGGAATAGGGGATGCGAAGCATGTCGAAGTAGCCTTGCAGCACGCCATTCTCGCCAGGGGTGCCATGGATGGTGATATAGGCATAGTCGAAGCGGATGGCCGTGCCGTTATGCTCAAACGAGAAGTCGTTGCGGTCGATGGTTGCCGTGCCGCCGTCGGGCAGGTTCACGTGCCAGTCGAGGCCGTGCATCACGACCACATACACCTCGTAGCGCTCGTGGTCGAACGCGTCGTACAATCCTTTGGCCGAGCGCAGTGACACCTCATATTCCGACGAGTCGCCACCACACACGATTGCTATAGTTCGTTTTTCGTTGTTCATGTCGTAAAGTAGATTCTTTTCGTTTTCGACCTGCAAAGTTACAACTAAACGCAAGAATAGGCAACCTTTGTGGCGTTGAAATCGTGGATAAAAGCAAGAACTGGAACCCCGCGCGGGGGCTCCAGTCCTTTGTGATGTGTGCTGTGGTGTGCGAGGGGGATTACTGCTCCCACTCGATGTTCCACAATGCCACGCGGTCCTTGTTGCTTGTCAAGTTGCTCGGGCACAAGTTGGTGAATTCCAGAGTGAACTCACCGGTGATGGCCAAGGCCTCGCTGAAACTGTACACCTCAAACTTGGTGACGGGGTTCTTGGTCACGGTGAACGACTTGACGACGTTGCCGCCCTGTTTCACGTCCACACGGAACGACACCTGCGTGTCGGTGTAGGCCGCGCCATAGTTGAAGGTGAGTTTCTTCATGCCACCCTTGAGCGTGGGCGAGACGAGCGTTCCCACCGTTCCGGTGTTGCCGTTGAGGCTTGCTGCCATGGCATAGACGGTGGTGGAGCCGGGCACGAAGCCGATGAACTGGAAGACGGGGTTCTGGTTCACGGTACCGCCCACGAGCACGTTGCCGTTAGTGAGTTTCCATCCGGCTGCCGAGGTGTAGGTGCCATACTTGCTGGCCGACTGACCGTTGTTGAGGGTCTCGAGGTCGGCGCGTGTGCCGCTCACGGGTGCGGGAGGTGTGGGGTCGTCGCCGCCACCGCCGCCGGTGGAGTTGAACTTCACGTCGTCGACACACCAGGTAGCGTAGTTGGCGTCGCTGGCGGCCTCATAGCGGAAGCCGATGTAGTAAGTGCCGTTGAACTGGCTCAGGTCAAGGTTGCCGCTCTGAGCCCAGGTGCTATAGCCGCTTGCAGGAGCAGTAGCGATGGTGGGGTTGAGTTTGGTCTTGACGGTGGCAATCGTCGGGTCGGCATTGTCAAGGATGTAGACCTCGAAGTGCGTCGTGGTGCTGCCGTAGCCGTTCACCTGCGTGCGGAAGGTGAGCGTCTTGTTGGCGGCCTTCTTGATGTCGACAGGAGGCGTGATGAGCCACGAGTCGAACGGTGCGGTGCCCTTGTAGCCCGTCATAGCGGCATAGCCGTTGTTGTCAAACGACGTCTGGTACCACTTCTTGTCGCCCTTCACCTGGACGTTAGCCCAGTCGCTGGGCAGACCGCTCTCGAAGCCCTCGTTGAGGCTCTCGACGCCGCCAGTGATGACGGTCATCATGAACTCGTCGGTGCTACCGCTGTTGTCGTTGATACCCACCTGGCCCATGAAACTGCCGAAGGTACCCTTGACGAGGATGATGGTCTTGTAGGCATCCACGTTGTCACGCAGGTTGGCCTGCTGGCGCATCGGGGTGTTCTGCTTGAGGTCGATAATCATACACTTGGTGATGTCGGTCTCGTCGGGCGTGGGAGCGATGACCAGCGTGTTGTCGAGGGTGGTAGGAGCCTTCCACTCGATGTCGGCGCTCGAAGCCACCGTCTGCTTCTCGGGAGCCACGGCACCCACCATGTAACCCTTCACCCATCCGGCGTGCTTCTCGGTGCTCACCGATGCGATGGCCTCGTCGACGGTGTAGGGGTTCACCTTGGTGCCCTTGTTCGACGTGTCAAAGCCGATGCAGTCGCCCGTGTCGCGCAGCATGAGTTTCCACTGGTCGTTGCCGGTCATGTACAGGATACCTTGCACGCTACCCTTGCCCAGAGGCAGGATTTCGGCGCGGAAGTCGCTATAGTTGCTGTTGACCACGGTCAGGGCGTTGCCATTTTCGTCCACGATGGTGCGGTTGGTCGAGGCGTCGGGGAGCGAGTAGGGTGCTTCGCCGTCGGCCTCTTGCCACTTCACGTCCTCAAACTTGACAAAGAGACCTTGGTATTTCACCTGCGTTTCCTTGTCGCCCTTGCCCAGGAAGTCGCTAATCTTGGTCACCACGGGCGCCACCTTGCTCTGGTCGGGCAGGCCGTTGATTTCGGCGTGCGCTTGCAAGGTCTCGATGGGCATACGTCCAGCCTCCCACACGCTTTGTGCGGCATACCACTCGGGCTTGCCGATGAGGTACTGGCCATTGTATTTACCCACCCACAGGTCTTTCATGTTGATGAACACCTCTTGTCCCAGGCGGTAGTAGTTGTAAATGCTGTTAGCATCGATTGAGATACCAAAGCCGGCGGTCTCGTCCTGGATGAACAGGTATTTGTAGACGTTGCCGTGTTCGTCGCTACTGGTCACGTAGCCATGGATGACGATGTCCTCCTTGATGGTGTCGGCAAAATTGCGGGCATCGTTCCAGTACTTTGCCTTGAGTTCGGCGATGGTGGTGTTTGCTTTGAGAGTGGATGTGGGCACCACCATGGGTGGGGTGTCGAAGTCCTCCTTACAGCCGGTGACCATCACCAACAGGAGCAACATGCTCAAAAAGAAATTGAAGCGTTTCATAGTTTTTCTGTTGTATTCTATTTGTTGATTAATATGCTGAATGATTTGTGTCACGAAAGGCTATTAGAAGCGCACACCCACATTCACGAAGAGTTTGAGACCCTGTGCGTAGTAGTACTTGTTGGGGTACTTGTCGGTGGTGTAGTTCTTGTAGTCGAAACGACCTTGCTGGTAGCCGCCAGTCTGGATGTTGCGGTTGTCGAGCAAGTTCTGGATGTTCACGTTGAAGTTGAGCGAAGCGCGACGGTTGAGGTAAACCACGTGGCCAATGCTCAAGTTCACCACAAATGCCTCGTTGAGTTTCTCCTGGTTGGCGATGTCCTTAATCATTGCCTGGAGTTCGGCCTCGGTGTTGGCCTTGGTGTAGAGGTTTGGCATTTCCTCGTGACGGATGGGGGAGAGGTCCACATAGGCGCGGTTGAGCCATGTGCCGCTCACCTCGACAAACCACATCTTGGGGCCTGCCCAGTTCACGCCAAAGGTGTAGGCCTCTTGCGGCGTGCCACCTACATAGAAGTTCTTCAAGTACACGGTCTGCGTCACGTCGGGCTGGCTACCGTTCTCATAACTGCGGGTTCCCAGCGGGCGGTTCTTGTAGCGATAGCGGGCGATGGTACCGGCGGCATTGAGGGTCACGCTGTTAGTAATCTTGTAACTGGCGCCCACTTCAATGCCCTTGAACACCTTGTGCACGCCGGTGAGCGCGTAGTTCATGAAGGTGCCGTTGAGGTCGTCGTAGAACGAGGTGCGCTCGGTGCCGTCGCGCATGTCGGTATAGAATGCGGTGACCACACCTTTGAAGCGGCGATAGGACAGATTGTAACTCAGGTCGGCGCTGAACACCTTCTCGCTCTTGAGGTCGGTGATGACATCGTCCTTGATGCGCTTGAGGTCGGTGATGACATCGTCCTTGATGCGCGGCGACACATAGGCGTTCCAAGCAAGAGGAGCCTGGGTGCCGTAGTAGATGTGGCCCGTGAAACTGTTGCGGCCATCAATCTTGTAGGTGGCGCCAGCCTTGGCAGCCACGGTGATGAACTCATGCTTCGAGCCGCGGCCCTTGGAGTTCTCGGGAGCACGACCGTTGCGCATGAAGCCCTCGCGCCAGAACACGTTGTACTCGGCTTGCAGAGCGTAACTCAAATCCCAGTGAGCCAGGTTGATGGTGGTTTGTTTCCACAATTTGGCCTTGAGAGTGTGGATGTTATAGTCATAGCCAAAGCGGTCGCCCTCATGAATCTTGCGGCCAGGGTTGTCCATGTCGTTCTCGGCCATAGCGGCATTCTCGGGGAAGTCGCGCTCGGCATATTGGTCGATGTCCTCCCAGAAACGTCCACCCAGCAGGTCTTTCATCGTCTTGTAGTAGGAAGCGCGGGTGTAGTTGCCGGCGAAGCCGCCTTGCAGCGACACGTGGTCGCCCAGGCGGGCATTCAGCGTGCTGTTGAGTTGCACCACCGACAGGTTGCTGTGGCGCTTCTCAACCGAGTAGGTCGAGCCAATCTCCTTACCCGTGTTGTCCATCTCCACGTTGTTCAGGTAGTTCACGTTGTAGAGGTGGTCCCACTTGAGTTGTGCAGCCTCTCCGCTTTGCCACAGTTCGGTGTAGAGGTCGGCCACGTCGGTGCCCTTGTAGTACGACGGCAGGTAGCGGTAGTAGTCGGGACGCGGGTCGCGAGCGTTGTGCCAGTTGAGTGCGCTCGAGGCGTAGAACGACTTGTGATAGGCCACACCGGTGTTGAGCGACACGCCCATCTTGGGTTTCCACAGCCAGTTGAGAATCACCGTGGGGTCGAACGTGTCCACGACGCGTGCGTTGCGTTTCTTGCCCATCTGCCAGCCCCAGTTGGAGTTGTACAGGTTGTTGCCCACGAGGTCGGCGCACTCTTCGAAGATGGCCGAGTTGCTTGCGCGCTTGGTGGGTGCGCCAAAGGTGGTGAGTGCCAGCGAGTGTTGCTGGTTGAACACCTTCTGCACGCTCAGGAAGTAGCCTATGCTGTTGTAGAACGAACCAGGGATGATGCCCTCTCCGGCATAACGTCCCACGACGCTCATCACCAGTGCCCAGCCATGCTTGTTGAGGCCGGTGCTATAGGTGAGCATGCCACGCCAGCGGTAGTTGGAGTTGGTGTAGGACACGCTGGCACGGAGGCCTGGAGCGAAGTCCTTGGCAAAGGTGGAGATGTTGTTGGCGCCGCCGATGTTGCCAAAACTGTAACTCGTGGCGTCGAGGCCCACACCGATGCTCTTGTTGCGGAAGGCCTGGTTCAAACCACCCGTCATCGAGTAGTTGAAACGGCCCCTGATGGCATCGTTGAAATCCACCCCATTGATCATGGTGGTTGTGTACTCCGAGTTGTAGCCACGCGGACGGAAGCGCATGATGCTGAACGTGAAGTTGGTGGCTTTGTAGTACGGGTCATCGTTGGCTCCAGTGAGCGTGGCAATGGTTTGTGCCTCGCCCTCCTCGCTGTCGAGTTCGCTCTCCGAGAGCACCACATCGTTGAATGACGTGGTCGCCTCTTGCGCGTCGTTGAAGTCGGAACTCTCGATGCGAATTGTGCCCATATCGGTCACAACGTCCTTAAATAACTCGACTCCCATGTGGTAATCCTTAAAGCCATAGCCAAGCACATAGATGAAGTCTTTGCCTGGTTGGGCATCGGTGATGCTGAAATCGCCGTTGGGGCCAGTGGTTACGGTGTTGCCCTGATTGTCGAGCAGGATGGTTGCGCCAGGTATTGGTTGGCCTGTGCGCGAATCAATCACCACACCACACACGCCGGTGTCGGCAAGTGCCGGAAGCACAGCGAGCAGCGTCAGTAGCATGAACAGTTTTCGTCTCATAGGTGATAGGTTTTTTAGTATGAGGTTATAAAAATTAGTCGGTTGCGTTAAGTTAATTTGTCTAAACACGGGGGCGGTTTTGGCCCACCAAATGTTTAAAGTTTTCAAAATTACAAATAATATTCCACATTTTGCCCATATAAGTCAAAAAAAAAGTGACCAAGCGCCCAAAGTTTGTCGGTGTTTTTGCCCGCTTGTGCCGCGGGGGCATTTCGAGCCTCCACGACGCAAAGCGGGGTGGCGCCGCGTTGGCACCACCCCGCTCATGGTTGCAGAGGGTCTTGCAATTAACTGTCGTAGTCGTCATCGTGGCCATTTATCGTTTCGCGCATGAGTTGGTCCACGGTGCGCTCAATGTCTTGCTTGTCAAATGTGTAGACGTGTCCCAGCACGCCCACGCTCACGATGTGGGGCTTGTTGCCCACTTCAATGCGCCCTATCGAGCACACGCCATAACTTTGCACCTTGAGGTAATGGTCGATGGCAAAGCCTGTGCCCGTGTTTCCCAGCAGTTTGAACAGTTCGCCGAGCAAGAAGTTGCCCGGATTGTGCTGGTCCACCTTGTCGCCCACCCATTCGGCCGTGACCTCGTTGATGGCGTTGAGGTGCTGTGCGCGAGTGGGGTTTGTCCAAGCGAGCACTCCGGCGATGATGGCCAGGATGGCCACTGTGCCGAGAATCCATCCTCCACGTCGTGTGGTGACAGGCGCATGCGCCATCGCAATTTGTGGCGCCAGGGTAGAGGGGTGTGGAGGCGGTGTCTGCTGGGTGTGGAGGGGCGGAGGCGTGGCAGGCGCTGCCGTCTCCGAGTTCAGCAGTGGACGCAGTGCCGGCACGGAACTTGCCGGTTGCCACGAGGGCATGCCGGGAGCCCACACGTCGGTGAGAGGGTCGAGACCACGAGCAGCAAGTTGCTCGATGGTGAACGGGCCTTGCGTTTGGCCGCATGCAAAGAGATAGTAGTTCATTTTCTTAGGTCTTAATAGATGTGATTAAAACTGTGAAACAAAAAAATATCTGTTTTGCCATGGCACCCCGGTGCAAGCCTCGGGGCGTTGCGGACTTGTCAAACACCATTACTTGCAAAAACCATGCCAATGCGGTGAGTTATCGCACGTTGCCTATGTAATTCAGGAATGCTTGCTTGTAACTGTCGCCCACGGGGATGAACACGTCGCCAAAGACGATGCGTCCGCGGTCAATCTCGCGCACCTTCTCCATGTTGACGATGAAGGAGCGGTGCACGCGCATGAAGCGTGTGGCGGGAAGCATCTCCTCGAGCCCTTTCATGCTCATGAGCGACAAGATGGGGCGGGGCGACTGCTCGGTGTAGATTTTCACGTAGTCTTTGAGCCCCTCGATGTAGCGAATGTCGTCGAGGGCGATTTGCAGCACCTTGTACTCGCTCTTGACGAAGATGCTCTTGGGCCCGGCGGCCTCTTCGCTCTTGGCCTCGTTCTCGCGCACCATCGTGAACCATTGCAAGGCTTTGTTGCAAGCCTCGAGGAAGTTGGCATAACTGATGGGCTTGAGCAGATAGTCGAGGGCATTGATGCGGTAGCCGTCGAGCGCATATTGCTCAAAGGCGGTGGTGAACACGATGCGTGTGGTCTCGGGCACCATGCGCGAGAGTTCCAGGCCGTTGAGTTCGGGCATCTGGATGTCGAGAAACAGCAGGTCCACTTGCTGCTCGGTGCAACCGTGAAGCGCGTCGGTGGCATTGCTATATTTTCCCACCAGCGTCAGGAATGGGATTTTGCTCACATAACTCGCCAGCAGTTCCACTGCCAGCGGCTCGTCGTCGACGATGGCGCATTTAATGTTCATGGCTATAAATCACGATTTTAGAAAAATACATAGTCTTGTCGTCGGTAGTTCCCCGTTCCCAGGTGTAACGTCCGGGATACATGAGTTCCAGTCGCTTGCCCACTTGCTCCAGCCCTATGCCGCTGCCGCTCTTGTCGTTGCCGCGCTTGGGGTGGTTGCTGTTGGTGATGCAGCAGGTGATGTCGCCGTCGTGCTGGCTCATCTCGATGGCGATGTGTCCGCTGCCGTCGGGGGCGATGCCGTGCTTGAAGGCGTTCTCCACCAGCGAGATGAAGATGAGCGGGGCGATGGGGGTGGCGTCGTCGGGGGCAATGTCGATGTGGGTGTCGATGTGCACATGGTCGGTCACGCGGATGCGCATGAGTTCCACATAGTTGTTCATGAATTCCACCTCCTTGTAGAGCGGCACGAAACTCTGCTGGTTGTCATAGAGCACGTGTCGCAGCAGTCGGCTCAGTTCCTCCACGGCATGTTGCGCCTTGTCGGTGTCGAAGGCGATGAGCGCATAGATGTTGTTGAGCGTGTTGAGCAAGAAGTGCGGATTGAGTTGGTTGCGCAGGTTGGTCAATTCGGCCTCGGTGCGGCTGCGCTCGGCCTCGCGGCGCGCCTCCTCAAGGTGTTGCCACCGCTGGCTCATGCGCACAGCAATGGCGAGTCCCACCACCAGTGCCAGCATGATGATGTTGTAGAAGAACATGGGCAACCGTGGCGGGCGCGGCCCGGCGCCGGGGTCAATGGCAGGCATCACATGGTTGTTCAGCAGCCACCACCCGTAGATGAGCCCCATGCCAGCCACCACCAGCAGCACATTAGACAGGTAGAACGCGCGGCGGCGCTCCTTGAACAGCAGCCGCGGGATGAGCCACAGGTAGTTGATGTAGAACAGCAGTGCACAGGTGAGCGTGCCGCCCAGCGACCGCAGGAAGTGGTGCAGCGTGCGCGGCCACTGGTCGTCGCTGTGACCAAACAGCAGTGGCATGCAGGCCACGAAGCCCCAGCACAGCACATGGATGAGAAGATTTCGTTTGTTATTCATAGCGTATTGCCTCTATGGGGTCGAGATTGGCAGCCTTCTTGGCGGGATACCATCCGAAGAAGATGCCTGTGAAGGTACACACAGCAAATGCGAGCATCACCGTCCATGGCTGGACGCTTATGGGCCATTTCACCACGCTCTCCACGGCGGCGCTGGCCCCCATGCCCAGGAGCACACCTATCAAGCCGCCCGTGACGCTAATCATGATGGCCTCGATGAGAAACTGGCTCAGGATGTCCACCCCGCGTGCGCCCACGCTCATGCGCAGGCCAATCTCGCGGGTGCGCTCGGTCACGCTCACATACATGATGTTCATGATGCCAATGCCGCCCACCACCAGCGAGATGCCCGCCACGGCTCCCAGCAGCAGCGTGAGCATGTCCATGGTGGAGGTGAGCATGGAACTGATTTCCTCCTGCGAGCGGATGGTGAAGTCGTCGTCATCGCCCTCGCGCAACTTGTGTCCCTCGCGCAAAATGGCGGTCACGTCCTTGATGGCCAGGTCGGTGATTTCCTCGGTGATGGCGCTGGCATAGATGGACTGCAAGTAGTTTTGCGCCAAGACGCGCTTCATCACCGTGGTGTAGGGCATGAGCACGATGTTGTCCTGGTCCATGCCCATGCTATTGTAGCCCTTGCTCTTGAGCACACCCACCACCCTGACGGGGATTTTGTTGAAGCGCACCACCTGTCCCACGGGGTCGCTGCCCTCGGGAAACAGGTTGTCCACGATGGTCTTGCCCACCACGCACACCTTGGCGGCGCACTTGATGTCGGCCTCGGTAAACATGTCGCCGCTCTCGATTTTGAGTTGGCGAATGGTTAGATAGCCTCGGCTCACTCCGGTGACGCTCGTCTGGTAGTTGTTGTTGCCATAGATGAGTTGTCCGCCGCTGCTCACGCTGGGACTCACCGCGGCAAGGTACTTGTTTTGCTCCTCGATGTTGTGAAAGTCGGTCAACGTGAGGCTTTGTGCGTCGTCGGCGCTCATGCGGGCGCCGCCAGGGCCACGGTCGGCACCGGGATGAATCATAATCATGTTGCTGCCCATCTCCGAGATGTTCTTCTTGATTTGCAGTTTCGACCCTTGCCCGATGGCGAGCATGGTGATGACGCTGGCCACACCGATGATGATGCCCAGCATGGTGAGGAAACTGCGCATCTTGTTGCTGGCTATTGCGCGGAGCGCGATTTTGAAAAGATTGGCTATGTTCATTGTCGCGGTGCCATTTTTTAGTCGTCGTTGATGGGGAGTTCGGCCAGGCGTGCGGCGGCATCGAGGATGTGCGGATTGACGGTGTCCTCGCGCACCTTGCCGTCGCGCAACATGATGTTGCGGCTGGAGTACTGCGCAATCTCGGGGTTGTGCGTGACGAAGATGATGGTTCGTCCTTCGCGGTGCAACTCTTGGAAGAGCACCAGGATTTCAAAACTGGTGCGCGTGTCGAGGTTGCCGGTGGCCTCGTCGGCGAGTATGACGGCGGGGTCGTTGACGAGTGCGCGTGCGATGGCCACGCGCTGCATCTGTCCGCCGCTCATCTGGTTGGACTTGTGGTTGAGGCGGTCGCCCAGCCCCACGCGTTGCAGGGCTCTGATGGCGCGCTCGCGGCGTTCCGAGCCGCTCACGCTCGAGTTATACATGAGCGGCAACTCCACGTTTTCCACGGCGGTGGTCTTGGCCAGCAGGTTGTAACTCTGGAACACGAAGCCAATCTTGCGGTTGCGCAGCACGGCGCGCTGCGAGCGACTCATCGTGCGCACCGGGGTGCCGTCGAGCAGGTACTCGCCCTGCGTGGGCGTGTCGAGGCAACCCAGGATGTTGAGCAGCGTGGATTTGCCCGACCCCGACGTGCCCATGATGGTGACGAACTCGCCCTCGCCAATGGTGAACGACACGCCGCGAAGGGCGTGCACCACCTCCTCGCCTACCACGAAGTCGCGCCGGATGTTGTTGATTTCGATGACAGGTTTCTTTTCCATCTCACTTCTTCTGAGGCGTCTTGTTGCCGCCGTTCTTGTTGTTGCGGCGTGGGCCGGGCATGAAGGGCGAGTTGCCGCCACCGTTTTGCTCCTGCTCCATCTCGTCGCCCGTGGTGATGTCGGTGACGATGGTCGTGCCCTCGGAGATGCCGTCGATGATTTGCGTGTGCGTGCCATCGGTGATGCCGGTGTTCACTTTGTGGGCCTTGAAGGTGAATCCCTCGAGGGTCCACACCTTGTGTTCGCCCGGCGCATCCACAATCTTGTACTTCGGCCCCAGGATAGTGGGCTCGGGGGTGAAGCGCAGCGCCTTGCTGGGCACGGCGAGCACGTCGTTGCGCTCCAGCGTGTAGATGGTGACGTTGGCGGTGAGGCCCGGCTTGAGTTTGAGGTCGCCGTTAGGCGCGCTGATAACGACTTCATAGGTCACCACGTTGTTGGTGGTTGTGGCCTTTTGTCGCACCTGGCGCACGGTGCCGTTGAAGGTGTCGTCGGGGAACGCGTCGACGGCAAAGGTGACGCGCTGGCCTTCCTTCACGTTACCGATGTCGGCCTCATCGACGTTGGCAATCACTTGCATGTCGCTCAAGTCCTTGGCGATGGTGAACAGCGTGGGCGTGTTGAACGACGAGGCCACGGTTTGCCCTTCTTCCACCTCCTTGCTGATGATGATGCCGTCGATGGGCGAATAGATGGTGGCGTAGCCCAGGTTGGTGCGTGCTCGGTTCACGCTCTGCTGTGCCACCCTGACGCTCTCTTGCGCGCGGCGATAACTTTGCAGCGCCACGTCATACTCGTTGGCGCTCACCAGTTGCTTCTGGTTGAGTTCGGAGTAGCGGGCGTAATTCTTCTGCTGATACTGCAAGTCGGCCTCGGCGCTGCGCAGGTTGGCTTGCGCGCTGGCCAGTTCGGTCTCGAGGTTGGTGCGGTCGAGTTCGGCGATGACCTGTCCCTTGCGCACGGGGCTGTTGTAGTCCACGTAGAGGTGCTTGAGGATGCCCGACACCTGAGTACCCACGGTGACGGTGGTCACGGCCTCGACGGTGCCGGTGGCGGTGACGCTGGTGGTGATGTCGGTGCGCGACACCTTCATGGTCTCAAACCCCACCCCTTGCTCGTTTTTCTTGCCCGAGCACTTCATGGCGATGATGGCAACGGCCACCACGGCCACCACGATGAGAATGATGTTGCGTTTGTTCATTATGCGATGTGTTTGTTTGGCAGGTTAATGTTGTAGTGTGAGTGGGGCGTTACAGTGCGATGCTTTGCCCGCCGTAGTAGCGCAGTAGCGCCGCGTTGAGGATGGCCATGTACTTGGCTTGCAGCATTTGCTGCACGCTGGCGCTGTAGAGCGTCTTGTCGGTGGTGAGTTCGAGGATGTTTTTCAGTCCCAGCCTGAATTGTTCGCTGGTGAGTTCAAAACTGGTGCGCGCGGCCTCCACCTTTTGCTGCGCGGCGATGTAGCGTTGCTGTGCGCTGGTGGCGTTTTGCCAGTAGTTTTCGATGGTGCGCCACAGGTTTTTTTGTGTTTCGCTCAGGTTGAGCAGTGCCGTCTCGCGGTCGAGGCGCGCCCGCGCCATGGCGTTGTTGGCGCGGCCGTGGTCCCAGATGGGCACGTTCAGCGTCACGCCCACCGAGTTGTTCCACTGGTTCTTGAGTTGGGTGAACATGTTGCCGTTGCCCGAACTGTTGCTGCTGCTCAGTCCGGCGTTCAGGGTGATTTGTGGCAATTTTGACGCACGCGCTATTTTCACGTCGATGTCGTTGCAGTCGATGGCGAGTTGCTGTGCGCGCACTTCGGGCCGTTGCGTCACTGCGGCGGCATAGACCTCGCTCTTGAGCGGCAGGGGCGCCAGCACGTCGGCGGTGAGCATGGGGTCGGCAATAGTGATGGTCGTGTCGCCGTCGAGTTCCAGCAGTTGCTTCAGGCGCAGTTTGTAGTCGGCCACGGCCATTTGGTCGGCCACCAGTTGGTAGCGGTCGTTGGCGAGTTGCGACTCCAGTTGCGACACGTCGGCGCGGTTGAGCATGCCGGCTTGAAACACTGCTTTGCCGCGCTCGAGTTGTTGCTCGCTGAGTGCCACCTGCAACTGGTCCTGCACCACGGTTTCTTGGGCATAGAGCAGTTGCACATAGATGGTGGCGATGTCCTCCTCGATGGTGAGTTGTGCGGCGTCCACGCGCAGTTGGGCAATCTGGGTGTTCAGTTCTTGTCGCTTGATGGTGTTGCCCGTCTTGCCGCCGTCGTAGAGGGGCATGGAGGCGTTGATGCCGTAACTGCCGCTATACACGTTCTTGTTGTCGATGGTCACCACATCGTCGCCCACGATGCGGCTCGAGTTGCTCTGGAAGGGGCGGTTGCTGTATTCTTGTCGTGTGGTGAACGAGACGGTGGGCAGGCGGTTGGCGCGCGCATCCTTGAGGTCGATTTTCGCTTGCTCGGCGGTCACGCGGTTCTTGGCCACCGTGATGCTGTGCTCACGCGCCCAGTCGATGCATTGTTGCAGCGTCCACGATTGTGCCTGGGCGCACAGGGCGAACGTCAAGGCTATGGCGGCGAGAATGTGTCGTGAGGTCATGATGATGTGTTGAAAATGTTGATTCGCAACTACAAAGATAGCCCAAGTGAGCAGAATGGGCAACAGAATTTAGACGAAACGGCTCATTTTATAGACAAAAAAACTGCCCCGCGCATCGCTCAGTGCGCAGGGCAGCATGTGTTGTCTTGAATCTGCGAGAATCGATTACTTCAATTCAGCAAGATACTTAATGGTGCGAACCATCTGCGAGGTGTAGGAGTTCTCGTTGTCGTACCACGACACAACCTGCACTTGATAGGTCTCGTCGTCAATCTTCGAAACCATGGTCTGGGTAGCGTCGAAGAGCGAACCGAACTTCATGCCGATGATGTCGGACGAAACGATTTGGTCCTCGGTGTAGCCGAAACTCTCGGAGCCAGCAGCCTTCATGGCAGCGTTGATGCCCTCAACGGTGATGTCTTTACCCTTGACAACAGCGATCAGGATAGTGGTCGAGCCAGTGGGGGTGGGAACGCGTTGTGCCGAGCCGATGAGTTTGCCATTGAGTTCGGGGATAACCAGACCGATAGCCTTGGCAGCGCCGGTCGAGTTGGGAACGATGTTGCAAGCACCAGCGCGCGAGCGACGGAGGTCACCCTTGCGTTGCGGGCCGTCGAGAATCATCTGGTCGCCAGTGTAGGCGTGGATGGTCGACATGATACCGGAGCAGATGGGCGCATAGGCGTTCAGTGCAGCGGCCATGGGAGCCAAGCAGTTGGTGGTGCAAGAAGCAGCCGAGATGATGGTGTCGGCGGGGGTCAGCGTTTTGTGGTTCACGTTATAGACAATAGTGGGGAGGTCGTTGCCTGCGGGAGCCGAGATGACAACCTTCTTGGCGCCAGCCTGAATGTGTGCTTCCGATTTTGCCTTCGAGGTGTAGAAGCCGGTGCACTCGAGCACTACATCAACACCGAGTTCGCCCCAGGGGAGTTCGGCAGCGTTGGGCTTGGCATAGATGGTAATCTCTTTGCCGTCGACAATGATAGAGTTGTCGGTTGCTTCAACCGTGTGCTTGCCTTCGCCAAACTTGCCAGCGAAGCCACCCTGAGCGGTGTCATACTTGAGAAGGTGAGCAAGCATCTTGGGGCTGGTAAGGTCGTTGATAGCGATTACTTCATAACCCTCGGCCTCGAACATTTGACGGAAAGCGAGACGACCGATACGGCCAAAGCCGTTAATAGCAACTTTTGTCATAATTTGTTTATTAAAATAGTTAAGTTAAATGGTTAATAATGCTCAAAATTTATAAATAATGCGTATCTTTGCAATGAAAGTAGTTTCGCACATGCAAATTTACGAAAAATGTTTTCTATTACAATCATGTTGCCGCACAAAAAATGGAAAAATTTCCATAATTAAGATTGTTTAATAGTTCGTGCGGCACACGACACTCGATAATTCACTCATTATTAACCATAAAAAGGATTAAAAAACAATGGGATTTATCAAAGAATTTAAGGAGTTTGCCATGAAGGGCAACGTGATGGACATGGCTGTTGGTGTGATCATTGGCGGTGCTTTTGGCAAGATTGTAACCAGTCTGGTCAACGATGTGATTATGCCGGTGGTGAGCCTTGCAATGGGCGGCGTGGACTTTACCAACAAGTTTGTCATCATGGGCGAGGTGCCCGATGGCGTGGCCCACAACTATGCTGCCTTGAAGGAGGCCGGCGTGTCGATGTTTGCTTGGGGTGCTTTCATCCAGAACATCATCGACTTCCTCATCGTGGCGTTGTGTATCTTCTTCATGATTAAGGCCATGAACAAACTCACTCGCAAGAAAGCCGAGGAGCCCGCAGCCGAGCCCGAGCCCAGTGCCGAGGAGAAGTTGCTGGGTGAGATTCGCGACCTGCTCAAGAAGGACAAGTAATCGAGAGCGGCTTCTGTCAATCAATAAAGGGTGCTTCGCATTGTCGAGGCACCCTTTGTTATTGCAAGTCGCTGGCAAGGTGGTCGCCCTCCGGGCGAGGAGTTACCTCATGCCGGTGGAGGCTGCCTTGCTGGCGGTATTGAGTCCATCTGCCGCCCCCAGCGGATGTGTCCGCTGCGCGTAGGGCGATAGTGCCGTCGCACCCCCAGTTGAGCAAGTCGCTGGCAAGGTGGTCGCCGCAGGCGACAGATGATGGCAGTGCTATCACCCCCCAGTGAAAGCGGCCCGCTCGCTGGGCTCGCTCGACCGCCTTCACTGGGGGTTACTCAAAGGTCGCCCTCCGGGCGAGGAGTTACCTCATGCCGGTGACGACCCTCACATGGTGGCAGCACAAATGGAGGAGTGCTGGCGCTGATGCCGTAGCACCCAGTGGAAGTGCCGCCTTGTGTGTGGCGATGGTGCCGTCGCACCCGGAGGGTGCCCGCTGAGTAACCCCCAGTAAAAGCGACCGAGCGAGCCTCGGCGAGCAGGTTGCTTTCACTGGGGGGTAGTCGTATCAACTATCGTCTGTCGCCTGCGGCGACCCCCTTGCTGTCGACTTGCTCGATTGCTGCATTTTCACTACTTTTGAGATGTCATTGGGGTAGATAAAAGAGCAGGGGTGCATGACCGAGTGGTCGTGCACCCCTGCGGGTAGTGGTTGTCAAACTCGCGGTGGAGTTTGGTTAGATGCTACGATTAGCGGAGCGTCCACTGACGGATTGCCACGGGCTGGACAGTAACGTCGCGGGTTCCGTAGAGAATCCACACATAGCCACGGCCGATGTACAGCGTCCAGTAGTCGGTGAAGCCCACCTTGTTACCCTTGGAGTTGGTGTAGAGCATGCGCTCTCCCACCTCGCCAGCCTCGTTAACGACAGCCACGTCGAGGTCACGACGCTGCGAGCCACCCGAGTTGAAGGAGGTCTTGATCACGCTGGGCATGAACCATTCTGTGGCCTCGCCGAAGCCGATGGGGTCGCAGGTGTTGATATACTCCTTGGTGGTGGCGTCCTGCATGCGCAGTTGCACCTTGCCAGCATAGGGTGTGGTAGGATTCTCCCACATGAAGTTGATGAAACGCACTGCAGCATACTCGGCAGTGTTGGTCGACGTCTGCGTGGGGGGCTCGAGTTGGTCGATGGCCATGGGTGCCTTGTCGAAGTCATAGACGAAGACAAAGTACTTCTTGCCGCCCTCGAGGCCGGTCACGACTTTGTCGTAGATGGTCTCATAGTCGTAGTAGGTGGTGTCCTTCCAGTTCTCGGTGCCATCGTCCAAGACAGGCTTTTGCCAGTCGAGGATTCTCTCGGTGCGCGGTGTGGCGCGCTGCAAGCGCACGCGGGTGTTGCCAGCAGGCACGGTCCAGTAAGCACCAGTCGTTCCGCCAGGAGCGCCATTGTAGGGGTTCAGCAGCGCCGAACCATTGTTGGCGTGGACATCGTCGTTCAAAATCACGGCGTGCACATAGTTTGCGGACACGTTCTGGATGGGGGTCATGAGGAACACCTGCACCTCGGCCTTGTCGCTGCTCACATGCTCAGCGTTGAAGTCGGGATCCCGCTTGTCGCACGATGTGGCAACAAAGGCTACCGTGAGTGCCATGAAGATATATTTCAAATATTTCATAGTGTTTTGAATAAATGCTTAATTGGTTAAACAATTATAATGCTGAGGGCATATCACCAGGATAAGCAAACCACGGCATCGAGCACTGGTAGTTGTCGGCATCGCCAGCGATGGGCTTGAGGCCCTTGAGGCTAGGCAAGTTCCACATGTACTCGGAGTTGTAGCGCGGACGCACGCGGAAGCAAGGCGAACCTTCGTTAAACTTGTTGTAGGTGCCCTTGCGTCCCTGCACCTGTGCCGGAGCCAGATAGAAGCCCTTGAACACCTTGGTGGGGTCGCTGTCGAGTTTCTGGTTGACCATCGTCAGGTCCCAACCGTTGGCAAACTTGGGATAGTCGCCACTGTGGACGATGTCGTACTGATACTTGCGCTGATCCACCCAAGCCTCGTGAGCGCCCCAGGGGAAGAGGGCCACGAACTTCTGCATCATGATGTGCGAGAGGGTGAACTTGTTGAGGGTCATGCCGCCCACATAGGGACCAGCAAGATACTGGGCAGCCAAGGTGTTGAAGTCGGCCTTGTTCACGATGTCGCCCTCGTGGCCAGTGACCTTGTCGCCATTCTTGATGGCCTTGCCCGGAACGATGTAGGAAGCGGTGAACTCCAGGTCGGCAGCCACAGCCTTCTTCCAAGTCTCGAGAGCAGCAGCCTTGTCGCCGTGCACAAACTGAGCCTCGGCCAGGTCAAAGAGCACCTCGGCATAGGTGGTGAGGATGTAAGGAGCATCGTTGCGATAGATCCAGCGTCCCTCGCCAGCGTTGGTCTCGTTGATGGTGGTCGTTGCAGCAGGAATGTTGTGGAAGCCCGGCACGTTGGCATCGTTGCCACCGTCGGGGTCGCACTTGCTGTTGTTCAAGAAACTGCTCTGCGTGCCGGTGAACGTGCCACCGAAGAACACATACTTTTTGAGTTTGGCCAGGTCGGTCTCGTTGGCCTCGAGCAGACGTCCGCTCTTGGTCGAGAGTTTAGCAAGCGGACGGGGGTCGAAGTGACCCACTTCCTCGAGCGTGTCGCAGATGATTTGCTCATCGGCGATTTCGTAGCGCAGGTTGGCCACGTCGCTGTTGGGAGCCTCAATCCAGTTGCCACTGGCGTCGTACTTGGGCACGCGGCCGGTCATCACCTCCACGGCATACTCGTGGGGGAAGTAACTCTGCACGAGGTTGCCACGGGTGGTGCCCCAGAAGTTGTTGTAAGCGCTATAGGCAGCGGTGGCGCCACCACCAGCGAGTTTCACGGCGGCGTTGTCTGCGTTGCTGCCAAAGGCCTTGCCGGCAGCCTCCACGAGTTCGGCATAGTACTTCTCGTTGAAGTCTTTCTTGTTGGTGAGCGAAGCAAGGTTGCGCACAATCACGGTGTAAGCAAACTTGATCCACTTGCTCTTGTCGCCACCATAGATGAAGTCGTTGCTCGAAATCTTGGTGCCATAGTTGGAGTTGTCCTCTTTCTCAAGATATTCGATGGCTTGACGAGCCCACTGGCGCACTTGTGCGTAGATTTCGGGCTGATAGTCGTAGCGGTGCGAGAGCAGACCAGGCACATAGGCGTCGGTCAAGGGGAGTTCGCCATGATACTTGGTGAGCACATCCCATGAGTAGGCCTTCATGGCCAAACCTATTCCGGCGAGTGTCCAGTTCTCGGCTGCGACACTCTGGTTGATCATGTTCTCCAAGTTCATGCCCTGGAGCCAATATACGGTGCGCCACATTTCGCCGGCGGCATCACTGCCAGCCGTGTAGTAGTGGGCAGCGAAGTTGGAGTAACTGGTAGTACCCATCATCTGAGTGAGTGGGCCCACGGCGCGGATATCCCAGTACTGACCCTGGTAGGCCTGCTGGATACCAGCGAGATAGAGGTAACCATCCACATAGTCGGGCGCATCTTCGTTGCGGTTCACGTCGAGGTAGTTGTCGCAACTTGTGACACCTAACAGAACCAGCGATGCTGCTATCAATAACTTATGTAATTTCATAGTTGTTCTCTTATTCCTTATTATATATATAAGTTACAAACATTCGCTCATTAGAATGTCACACTCAGACCCAAACTATAGGTGCGGGGGCTGGGGAGCGACCAGCAGTCGATACCTTCACCACCGACACCACCTGCGGCGGCACTCAGCGAGTTGCCCACCACGTCGTAGCCCTGGTAGTTAGTGAGCGTGAACAGGTCGTTGCCTGCCACGTAGATCAAAGCGTTCTGCACGAGTCCGCGAGTGGTCTTCTTGAGCCATGCGCTGGGCACGTTGTAGCTCAGACGGAGTTCCTGGCAGCGCAGATAGTGGATGTGCTTCTGCACCCAAGGCTCGTCGTAGTTGTTCATCCAGTACAGGTAGTAACTGCCTGCCATCGGGGTAACCGAACTGGTGCTGTAGTTAGGATTGTAACTGCCGGGAACCTCGTCGCCCACCTTGTAGCCATTGGGGATGTTGCCCAGATAGGCGTCGCGCTGGGTGTAGTAAGTGGGGTTCTCGTGACCATCCTGATACACGCCGAAGAACTGGTTGTCGCCACCCTCACGCATGCGGATTGACAGTTCGTCGAAACCGTCGGCCACCATAGCGCGGCTGGTACCGTTGACCATCGTAGCGTTGAAGCGGCCACTGAACATGGCGCTCAGACGGAAGCCCTTGTAGGAGAGCGAAGTGGTGATACCATAGCGCAACCACGGCTCGCGGTCGCCAAGCACTTTCCACTTGCTGTCGATGATGGGCATACCCGTGGTGGGGTTCAGCAGCACCTCGCCCTTGTCGTTGCGCAGATAGCCGCGACCGGTGAGAGAGGTGATGGGCTCGCCAACCATGATACCATTACGGATGTTACCGGAGTTCCAGGTGTAAGCGTTGTAGTACTCGCTCACGTTCTCGGGCAGATAGACCACTTTCGACTTGGTGTGCGAAGCGTTGATGCCCAAGTTCCACGTGAAGTCGCCAGCCTTCACCAGGTCGGCATCCACGTGAGCCTCCCAGCCCCAGGTGTTGAACGTACCCACGTTGAGGTTGTTCAGCACGAAACCGGTAGCGTAACTCAGGCGGAAGCCTTCCACAATCTGGTCGGCGCAGTGGGTGTGGAACCAAGTGAAGTCGGCGTTAACGCGGTTGTCCCACAAGCGGGCCTCGAAACCGACCTCCCACGAGGTGTTCATCTCAGGCTTGAGGGCCTTGTTGGGGCCAGTGTAGCCGTAGCGGTAGCCACCACCGGTCTGCTCGGTTGCCTCGAGTTCGGGGTCGATAGACAGAGCCGGAGCGTCCTTACCTACCTGGGCAAATGCACCGCGAATCTTCAAGTAGTTGAGCCAACCAAGGTTCTTCAGAGCAGGAAGTTCGGTAACAACCCACGACAACTCTACCGAAGGATAGAAGAAGTGGTTGTTGTTCTTGGGAAGGGTCGACGACCAGTCGTTACGGAAGCGGAAGTTGGCGAACAGCATGTTGGCATAACCCAACTCCAACGCACCCGAGATACCTTGCAGACGGCGCTTGGTAGTTTTCTTCTTGGCCACCACGGTCGAGGGCAAGCAGTTGTTGATCGAGTAGAAGTCGATCACCTGGAAGTTCTCACCGTAGGTCGACATCGACGTCACACCGTTCTCGCGCTGGTGGTAACCCACTTGCACGCCCAGGGTGTACTTCTCGTTGAAGGTGTTGTTGTAGCCTGCGAGGATGTTGATGGTCGGGTCGTTGGTGTTGTACTTAGCCAAGTTGTAGGAACCACCGTTGATCGAGCCGATGTTGCTGCTGCGATAGTAGGGGTGAGTAGCATACTCATACTGCGAGGTGCTCACGTCCCAACCAAACTGTCCCTTGATGTAGGTGTGCTCGATGGGGGTGATGTTGAGCGACATGGCAGTGATGAAACGATCGGTCTTGTCGTTGTTCTTGTTCTTGTAGAGAGCGAACAGCGGGTTCAACAGGTCGGTGTCGGTGTAGTAGTTAGGATAGCGCATGTGCACGCCGTCGGGGTCCATGTAGTTCGACATGTCGTCCACATTGGGCCAGCGGTAACTGCGATAGAGCGGTCCCGACTGGAAGCGCTGAGCCTTGACGTTGCTCTGGTGCACATACTGCATCGAACCCTCAAAACTGACATACTTGCTGAGTTCGGCGCGGCCGGCCAGCGAGATGTTCTGACGCTTGAGGTTGGTGGTCTTGATCACACCGTCTTGGTCGGTAAACGAAGCCGAACCACGGATGCTCATTCTGTCGTTACCAGCCTGCACGCTCACGTTGTGGCGGTGCATGAAACCGGTTTGCAGGATTGCCGCGGTGTTGTCGTAGGTGTCGATCAGGCCGTCGTACAGGCCACCATAAGCCTTGGTGTAGTAGTAGTTGGTTGCACCATAGGCACCGTTGGTGTACTTGTTCTGAATCTTGGGCCAGCCATAAGCCTTGGACCACGACAGTTGGTTGCTGTAGGTGATCTTGGCGTGTCCGCGCGAGCCCTTCTTGGTGGTGATGATGATAGCACCGTTAGAAGCATCCGAGCCGTAGAGTGCTGCTGCGGCAGCGCCTTTCAGCACGGTCATGCTCTCGATGTCCTCGGGGTTGAAGTCGTTACCACGCGAGGAGAAGTCACCGTCACGCACACTCACGGCGTCGGCGATGGCGAAACTGTTGCCACCGTTGAACGTCGAGTTGTTCATGGGGATACCGTCCACGATGTAGAGCGGCTGGTTGTTGCCCGAGATAGAGGTGGCGCTACGCAGAATCACCTGCGTGGAGGCACCCGGGGCACCGCTGGTGTTGGTCACGGTCATACCGCTCACACGACCCTGCAGGGCGGTGATGAAGTCGGTACGTCCCGACTCGGTAATGTCGCTGGCCTTCACGTTCTGGGCACTGGAACCCACGGCGCGAGCCACACGTTTCATACCGAACTCACCCGTGATCACCACCTCTTCGAGTTCATGCTCGTTGTTGGTCAGCGTCACGCGTGCTGCCTGTGCGGCAGGGAGCTCAACGGCATTGTAGCCCACGTAGGAGAATACAAGCGTTGCTGTGCTCGGTGCCTTGATGGAGTAGCGACCATCAAGATCGGTTACGGTACCACGGGTGGTACCCTTCACTTTCACCGACACACCAATGAGCGGCTCGCCGTTGCTGTCCTTCACAACACCGGTAACCTTGTCACTGTTGGTTTGCGCGGCGGCAGTGATGCCCCAATTGGAGTGACTGCCTGTCATTCCTGCTGGTGCCCCACATGCGATGGCTAGCGCTGCCAACAATAAGAGTTGTTTTTTCATACGCACATTTTTTTGTGAGTTACTGTTAGTGAATTAAAAAAGTGATAAAATCTATTATTATGTTAATGTTGATTGCCACGCTTGGCATGATAGTGGTTTTCTTCTCAAAGTGTTAATATGTGTGGTGGGGGCGTTGCCCCATCGTTTTTCGCTGAAAATCAATGCCATGGCGAGTTTTTTCTCGCCACGGCGATGATTTCATCGCTTTTTCAAGCACAAAATTGTTCATTTTTTTTAAAACCACCAAATATTTGTTGTTTTTTTTTGGGTTTTTTTTGCATTTTGTTCTTTCAAGACCTCTCCCCGATGGCGTTGCGGGGTGAAAATGGGGCATCGCGCGGCATCGCGCAAGTGGTGGCGTTTCTCCTCGTTTTTGGTTGCGCTACACGTTGCGCAATGCGCCTTTTGGGCATTTTTGACGGTCGTTGTCGACCATGAGTCCGCCATAGCGCGTTTCGCATAAGAATAATTATGCATTGGTGGCATTTAATCCATTGTGTGGCAATTCGTTATGCGGTGTCTGTGGGGTGGGTGCGGCAAGGTGTTGGCGGGTCTTTTAGACATTGTTTACAAAAACTTAGGTTTTTTAACTAAATATTTTGCAAAATAAATTGGTCATGTGCAAGAAAATTCTCTACTTTGCGGTGAAAAAACCATCATTGTGTTTATGATAAATAGACAAATTTTTGGTTAATTTTTGTTTAACGAAGTGATAGACAACCTTTTATATTATTAACTTAAAACAGACTAGCTTATGAAAAAACAGCTCGCTCTATTAGGAGCACTTTTTCTGGCATGTGGGATGGGTGGCTATGCCGTAGCCTCTCCCGCCCCGCAGGTGGTGGCCTCGTCGCAGGCAACTGCCGTTGTGACGGGCACTGTGGTCGATGAGCAGGGTGAACCCATCATCGGTGCCAGTGTCCAAGAGATTGGAACGAACCGCGGAACGGCCACCGACCTGGACGGACGTTTCTCGTTGAGAGCCATCCCGGGTAGCAGGCTGCAAGTGTCGTTTGTGGGTCACAAGAGCGCCACGGTGAAGGCCGTTGACGGCGTGAAGGTCACGCTGGCCACCGACAACGCCCTCCTCGACGAGGTCGTGGTCGTGGGTTATGGTACCCAGCGCCGTGTGAACCTCACCGGTGCCGTGTCGACCGTGGACCTGGACAAGACGGTGAACTCACGTCCCGAGCAAGACCTCTCCAAGGCCCTGCAAGGTGCTGTGCCGGGCCTGAGCGTCGTGAACTCGAGCGGTAACCTCGACGACAGCCCCGTGCTCACCATCCGTGGCGTGGGTACGCTGAGCAACGGCGCGTCGAGCAGCCCCCTCGTGGTCATCGACGGTGTGCCTGTTGAGGACCTCTCGATGGTCAATGCCGACGACATCGCCAGCATCAGTGTGCTCAAGGATGCTGCTTCGGCTTCTATCTACGGTACCCGTGCAGCCTTTGGTGTGATTCTCATCACCACCAAGCAAGGACGCAAGGGTGAGCGTGTGCGCGTGAAGTACAGCAACAACTTCTCGTGGGACCGCGCCGTGAAACTCCCCGACTTCCCCGATGTGCCCACTCAACTCAAGGCTGCCTTGCTGGCCAAGGAGCGTCAGAGTCCGGGTGCCAGCGTGGAGTTGTTCGGTATGTACTTCGACCAGTTGCTGCCCTATGCCGAGAAGTGGAAAGAGCAGAACTCGGGCAAGATTGGCTACGGCGAGATGCGCCCCTATGTCGATGACAACAACGTGGGCGACTATCGCTTTGTGGGCAACCAGCCGTTCTACTATGCCGACTTCGACATTCAGGACATTTGGTATCAAAAGGCAGCCCCTGCCCAGAGCCACAACGTGAGCGTGAGCGGCTCGAGCACCAGATCGACCTACTATGCATCGTTTGGCTACAGTGGCAAGGAAGACCTGATGAAGTTCAAACCTGGCAAGCGCACCCGCTACAACGCCGCGTTGAACTTCTCGACCGATTTGACCGACTGGCTCACTGTGGGTGCCCGCCTGAACTTCACTCGCCGCAACATGGACCGTGCCGAGACCTATAACAACATGTATCAGTACCTGTGGCGTTGGGGCTCGTTCTTCATCCCGAGCGGTACCATCAACGGCGACGACTTCCGCGTGATTGCCATGCAGAAGCAGGCCGACCGCCGCGTCACCACGCATGACCAGACTCGCTTGAACGCCTTCTTGAAGGCCAATATCACCAAGGAGTTGACCTTCAATGCCGACTTCACCTATCAGATTGACAACGTGAACCGCAAGTGGAGCGACTTCCAGATTTACGGTATGAACTGGAGCGGCACGAAGCCCACCAACATCGTGGGCCAGAACAGTTCGGCCACCTACCGTGGCAACGAGAAGGCCAACACCTGGACCATCAACGCCTACTTGGAGTATGCCAAGACCTTCAACGAGGCTCACAACCTCAAGGTGATGATTGGTGGCACCGGTGAGGAGCGCAGTTACAACTTCTTTAGCGCTCAGCGCAGTGGCTTGTACTCGATGGACTATCCCGAACTGTACCTCACCTATGGCGACCGTTCGCAATGGGGCATCGGCAGCAGCACGAGTGGCCGCCAGATTTCGCGTCTGCGTGGCGACTATGCTACGGCAGGCTACTTCGGCCGTATCAACTATGACTACAAGGGTATCTATCTGCTCGAACTCAATGGCCGTTACGACGGTTCGTCGAGTTTCCCAGGCCGTGACCGTTGGGCATTCTTCCCCTCGTTCTCGGTGGGTTATCGTTTCTCGCAAGAGAAGTATTGGGACAAGATTCGCGACGTCGTGGACAACGCCAAGTTGCGTTTCTCCTTTGGTGAGATTGGTAACGAAGCCGTGGGCGACGCCATGTTCCTTGAGACCATCGGCATGAACACGATCAATTATCTTGACGCTTCGGGCAACTTGTTCAATGCATTTGGCATGCCTGCTTGGGTGTCGTCGAGTTTGTCGTGGGAGCGCATCCGCACCATGAACCTCGGTCTTGACTTGAGTTTCTTGAATGGCGAAATCACGTTCACGGGTGAGTTGTTCCAGCGCGACACGCGCGACATGCTTGCTCCGGGTGCTGCGCTTCCTCCCAGTGTGGGTGCCGCTGCTCCCTACATGAACAATGGTACTTTGCGCGCTCGCGGCTGGGAGTTCACCCTGGGCTGGCAGCGTCAAATCAACAAGGACCTGCGCCTGTATGCAAACTTCAGCATGGGCGACTCGAAGGTGAAGGTCACCAAGTGGGACACCGACAGCAAGATTATCGGTCACCCGGGCAACACGGGCTATGCCTATACCGGCATGAACTGGGGCGACATCTGGGGCTTTGAGACCGACCGCTACTTCACCGAGGCCGATTTCACCAGCCGCAATGCCGACGGTTCGTGGGTGTATGCTCCTGGCGTGGCCGACCAAACCGGCATCCAGACCAACCAGTTCGTCTATGGCCCTGGCGACATCAAGTTCAAGGACCTCAACGGCGATGGCAAGATTGATGGCGGCAAGGGTACCGAGGAAGACCATGGCGACTTGAAGGTGATTGGTAACATCCTGCCTCGCTATGAGTATAGTTTCCACCTGGGCGGCAGTTGGAAGGGCTTCGACCTTGACCTGTTCTTCCAGGGCGTGGGCAAGCGCAGCATGTGGACGCAGAGTGCATTTGTGTTCCCCGAGATGCGCGAGGCCGACTTGGCAATCTTCGCCAACCAGACGAAATACAACGTCTATGATCCCGCACACAACAACGTGAACATCAGTGAGAGCAACGACTTCCCCTGCCTGTATCCTGGCAATGAGTATGCTGGCAACGTGACCGGTTTGAGTGGTGAGGGTGGCTGCCACAACTACTATCCTCAGACCAAGTACCTCGTTGACTTGAGTTATCTGCGCCTGAAGAACATCACTTTGGGCTACACGCTTCCTGTTGAAATCACCAAGAAGTTCTACGTGCAGAACTTGCGTTTCTATGCAAGTGTGAACAACCTTGCTCTGTTGCACAATGGTTGCGGCAAGGTGCCTGTTGATCCTGAGATGAATGCCGGCCAGGGTAACCTCGGTTACGGAACTTGGGGACGTACTTACCCCACCACTCGTAGCTGGTCAATTGGTCTGCAGGTAACTTTCTAACATGAACCATTTAAACAATTGATTGATACGTTATGAAAAAATCATATTTATATGTGTTCGCTGTCATGTTGCTGGCGTTGACCAGTTGCAACGACCTGCTTGACAAGGAACCACGCGATCAGTTCATCAATAATCCATCGTTCTGGAGCAACCAGTATGAGGTGGAGAACTATTGCAATATGTTCTATAACACCGCATTCTCGGGTTATGGACAGAGCGGCTCTGGTGGTGATTTCTACTTCTCGAGTTTGGGCGATGACCAGGTGAACCCCAACTTTGATAACTGGACATTCACCTCTGTGCCTCAAACGGCCACGGCGTGGAATTCCAACTTCACCGAGATTCGTCGTGCCAATTACCTGATTAAGGGTATGGAGACATCGACGTTGTCCACTGCCGACAAGGAAAAGTACACTGCGATTGGCAGGCTGAATCGTGCTTTGCACTACTATCGTCTTGTGCGCGCCTATGGCGATGTGCAATGGCTTGAAGAGGTTGTGATGAATGCCGATCCTAACGACCCGCTTGTGCAGGGCGAGCGCACCGACCGCGACGTGGTCATGGACAATGTGCTTGCCGACCTGGACTATGCCATTGGCCATCTGGGCAACAGCAATAAGGTGGTTTGGAGCAAGGATATGGCCCTGGCTCTCAAGAGCGAAATCTGCCTCTTTGAGGGCACCTATTGCAAGTATCGCACCGCCAACGAGAATGGCAAGGCTCCCGCTCCGGCACGTGTGCAAAAGTATCTGCAAGAGTGCGTGGCCGCAAGCCAGGCGCTCATGAACGCCGGCTATGCCCTCAACGACGAGTATGGCACCATCTACAACTCGATTGACCTGTCGGGCAACAAAGAGGCCATCGTCATTCGCAAGTATGTGAAGGACGTGCTCGGCCACAGCACCGTGGACTACACCACTGGTTCGACGGCTCAGCGCGGCATCAGCAAGGACGCTGTGGATGCCTTCTTGTTCCTCGATGGCAAGCCCCTGAAGAGCACCGCCTTGAGCACCAGTGATGCTCCCGAACTCGACGCTAACGGCCACTACAGCATTGAGAAGATGCTCTCGGTGCGCGACAAGCGTCTGGGCGTGCTCGTGGACCATGTGCTGGCATTCAAGGGCCACGGCTATGCTCGCCATCCCGACCTTGCCGAGATGACGGCTTCTACGGGCTATACCATTGCCAAGTACGATACCGACCAAATGGGCGATGCAAAGACTCAGAACTACTACCGCAACAACATTGGCACGGGCTACACCGATGCTCCAATATACTGGCTGGCAGTGATTTATCTGAACTATGCTGAGGCTAAGGCAGAATTGGGTGGCATCACGCAAGGCGACCTTGACAACTCGGTGAACAAATTGCAGGTGCGCGCTGGTCTGCCGGGCATCACCCTGAGCCCCGCTCCCGACCCCGCCAACACCTACGGCGTGGACCCGCTGTTGTGGGAGATTCGTCGCGCGCGTCGTTGCGAACTCATGACCGATGGCTTCCGCTACTGGGATTTGCTGCGCTGGCACCAACTCGACAGGCTCGACAGCAACAAGCATGGCAACATCATGCTCGGTGCTAACCTGAGCGTTGTGCCCAACTGCGAGGTGGCTCTCAAGGACGGATATGCTATTGGCACTTCGGCCGCTCGTGTATTCGATGGCAAGTACTATCTCTATCCCATCCCCACCGACCAGATTCAGAACAGCAAGGCTACCAAGCAGAATCCTGGCTGGTAACATGGCATTGTAGCCGTGTGGCGGCCATTGCGCCGCTGCGGCACATCTCAACATCATGGCGGTCGTCCCTCACACGCGGGGCGACCGCTTTTTTGCGCCGCAAAGTGGTTCAATCTCTTGTGTGATTGGCCGAAAGAGTGTAATTTTGCGCCAAATAATTACAAGGAAAACATGACAACGATGAAACGAATGTTCACGGCACTGCTGCTTGCGGTGGTGGCCGTGGTGAGCGCTCAGGCGGTGCTCAAGGAGGGCGATTTGGCGCAGACCTTGAGCGTGTTGCGCAGCGAACTCAACGCTACGCATCACGAGCAGTTGCAGCGTGTGGCGCGTTTTGAGTCGATGAACAACGGCTATGCCAAGATGATAGCGCAGACCATGGCGCGCTGCCAGCAGGTGGAACTCATGCTCAATTCGCAGAAGTCCAACTATGTGTTCGACCTCACCTATGCGTGTAGCGAGGCTACGAAACTCAACGACGAGGTGAATGGCCGCATGATGCCTTTTGAAGTCTTCGCGCAGCAGTATCTCGACCAGGTGCATCAGTATGTGCGCTTGGTGAAGTCGCTGGAAGAGATTCCCGACTATTTGCTCACCACCGATCAGATGCGCGCCGACCGCGACAGTTGCGTGAGCCTGGCCAATGCCATTGCCCTGGACATGGCCGTGCAGCGCGTGCACATCGAGAATGCGCAGAAACGCACTGCCCTCATCTCGCAAAAGGCGCGACAACTCAACGACCAGGCCATGGCCACCATCGAGGAGGTGCGCCACAGCGTGTTCTCGTCGAGCGGACAGTCATTCTTCTCGCAGGTGCCCATGTACTCGCGCTACTGGAAGCAGGGCATGAGTGAGTTCCACGACAAGTATCGCCCTGCCGACGACACGCACAGCCAGTGGCGAGGCAACCTCATCGTGTTCTTGTTCTTTTTCATCTTGTCCTATGTGGTCATCAGTGCTGTGCTGAGCACGGTGGTCATTCGCTGGCTCATTCCGCGCCGCTTTGTCACTGAGGAGTTTAAGAAGAAGCGCGGCAGCATCATCGCTGCGGCGAGCGCCACCTTGTTTGCCATCATCACCATGGTCATCTCGTGCACGTTGCACGACCACAACTTTATCATCCTTGCCGCGCGCTTGGTGAGCGAGTATGCCTGGCTGGTGGCGGTGCTCATGATTTCGCTCATCGTGCACCTCAATGGCGACCAGGTGGGTCGCGGCATCCGCCTGTACACCCCCATGATGGTGCTGGGATTCATCGTGTTTGCCTATCGCATCACCTTCATGCCCAACACGCTGGTCAACATCACGTTTCCCATCGTCATCTTGCTGTGCACGCTGTGGCAGTGGGTGGCGATGCGCCGCCACATGGAGGAGATGCCGCGCAGCGACAAGTTCTTCTTGTGGATGTCGTTGGTGGTGATGCTGGTGAGTGCCGTCATGTCGTGGATGGGGAGCACGATGTTTAGCGTGCAGGTGCTCATCTGGTGGATTATGCAACTCACCATCTTTGTCACCATCATCGTCATCTACGACCTGTTGCACCGCTACGAGGCGAATCACATAGCCAAGGATGCCGACATACGTCACACCTGGTTCTACGATGCCATCTACAAGATGGTGATTCCCATCGGCGCCACGTTGAGCGTGGGTGCCGCAATCTATTGGGCCGCGGGCGTGTTCGACAACACCGAGTGGGTGGCGTCGATACTCACCTATAAGTTCGTCGACATCCCCGATGTGATTGTGGTGTCGCTCGACCGGCTGCTGTGGCTGCTTGCCGTGGGATTCATGTTCAATTATCTCATCTATGTGGTGGTGAATACCTACGTGGTGTGGAAGGAGGTGAAGACGCGCTCCAAGAACCGTGCCGTGTCGTTGAGCATGAACATCATCAAGTATGTGGGGTGGGGCCTCTTCGTGTATGTGGCCATGGTCACCCTCCATGTGAACCGTGCCGGCATCACCCTCATCCTCACGGGTTTGTCAACTGGTATCGGTTTTGCTATGAAGGACACGCTGGAGAACCTGTTCTACGGCCTCTCGCTCATGAGTGGCCGCGTGAAGATAGGCGACGTCATAGAGTGCGACGGCGTGCGTGGTCGTGTGACCAACATCAACTACCAGAGCACGCTGGTGGAAACCATCGATGGCTCGGTGATTGCCTTCTTGAACAGCCAGTTGTTTGCCAAGAACTTTAAGAACATGACGCGCAACCATGGCTACGAGATGGCTCGTTTGTCGGTGGGCGTGGCCTATGGCTCGCATGTGGAGCAGGTGCGCAAACTCATCATTGACCGGCTGAGCAAACTCGACTGCTACGACCGCAAGAAGGGCATCAACGTGCTCTTCGACAACTTTGGCGATAGCAGCGTGGACCTCACGGTGGTGATTTGGGTGCGTGTGGCCACGAGCGTGCTCGACCAGGCTCGCGTGAAGGAGGAAATCTACAATGCGCTCAACGAGGCAGGCATCGAAATCCCGTTCCCGCAGGCCGACGTCCACGTCCGAGCCGACGCTGTGGCGGCGATGCTCGCAGGGCAATAAACGGCTTTAATTGCACTTTTCTCGTGGTCAATTCCTTTTTTCTCACTAACTTTGCAGCGATTTTTAAGGTAACGACTCGAGAAAATGATACTTGACTTTGTCACATGGACGGCTAGCCCAGTGCTCATCGACAGTTTTGTCACCGTGCGCTGGTATGGCCTGATGTTTGCCATCGGGTTTCTCTTCGGCTATGAGGTGGTGTGGCGCGAGTTTCGCCACGAGGGTGCCCCCGAGAAGTGGGTGGGCACGCTCTTCATCTATGTGGTGGTGGCCACCATCGTGGGTGCGCGACTGGGGCACGTGTTCTTCTATGACTGGGGCTACTATTCGCAGCATCTTTCCGAGATTCCTAAGATATGGGAGGGTGGCTTGGCCAGTCACGGCGGCGTGCTCGCCATCATGATAGCGCTGTGGTTCTACAGCCGCTATGTGTCGCACCGCAGTTACCTGTGGATACTCGACCGCGTGGTGGTGCCCGTGGGACTTGTCGCCGCGCTCATCAGGGTGGGCAATCTGATGAACCACGAGATATATGGCGCGGCCACCGACGTGCCGTGGGCCTTCGCCTTTGTGACCAACGTGAACCAGTGGATGCGTGGCGCCGACCCGGTGTTTTCGGCTCCCAGCCATCCCACGCAGATTTATGAGGCACTGTGCTACCTCGTCACTTGCGTGGTGTGCATGGTCATGTATTGGCGCCACAACCTTCAGGAGCGGCCTGGACTCATCTTCGGGGTGTTTATGCTGGGCATCTTCGTGCCGCGTTTCTTCATCGAATATGTGAAAAACGTGCAGGAACCGTGGGAACTTGCCATGCGCAGCACATGGGGCATCGACCAGGGGCAGTTGCTGAGCATCCCCTTCATCGTCATGGGATTGTGGCTCGCCGTGCGCGCCATGCGACGACCCCGGGAGCCGCTCACCTATCCCGACAAGTTCCCCGACGAAAAGAAATGACGACATTCATCCCCCTTTTATCACATCATTTAGCAAATTGGCAACGATATTAGTCTATGGCGCGTCGAGCGCCGCGATAGATAAAAAATATGTGGACGACGCCCGCGAACTGGGTCGTCTCATGGCCGAGCGTGGTCACCAGTGCATCAACGGTGGCGGCGCCACGGGAGTCATGGGCGCCGTGACCGACGGCGCGCTCGATGCCGGAGGTCGCGTGCAGGGCATTATTCCCAAGTTTATGGTCGACAACGGGTGGTGCTACGACCGCCTTGAAGATGTGCTCATCACGGCCGACATGCACCAGCGCAAGTCGCTCATGGCCGAGCAGTCGCAGGCCGTGATTGCCCTGCCTGGCGGTGTGGGAACACTCGAGGAACTCCTTGAGGCCATCACATGGCGACAGTTGGGCATCGACCGCAAACCCATCGTGCTGTTGAACACGGCGGGATTCTTCGACCATCTTCTTGCCATGTTCTCGCATTGTGCCGAGGAAGGCTTCATGCGCAAGTCGCACATCCAGGAGTTGTGGCAAATGGCGTCCTCGCCGCGCGAGGCCCTCGATATGGTAGAACGTAGTCTCTAATCGTCCGTTAGTCCATGCCCGCCACCACACCAGTACCCTCCACGCCTGCTGCTGTCGATACGGCCCATGCCGCCGTTGTCGATAGTGCGCAACTCATCATCTCACCCCACTACGTCACCGATTTTGGACATGGCGTGACCACGCCGTTGCCCTCGCGCGACCAGTGGGAGGAGGCGACGGTGATGGAGATGCCGGCCGGTGCCGCGCCCACACCGGTGCCGCCCAGTCCGCTGCGCAGCCCCGTCGTGATGGGACTCATGATGCTGGTGGCCATGGCGGTGGTGCTGAGTTATCGCACCGGTTACAAATATCTAGAGAACTTTGTGCGCAACATGTTTTCCACGCGTCGTCGCGAGAACCTGTTCGACGACCACACGGTGAACGAGACGAAGATTCTCACGGCGCTCATTGGTTTGTCGTGTGTGATGCAGGGCTTTGCCCTCATGGTGGGCGTGTCGCTGGCGGTGCCGTCGCTGGCGTCGGGCATCCTTCGGTCGCCAGCGCTGAGTTTGGGCTTGGGGACGGCGGTCGTGCTGGTCTACTACCTGCTGCAGTTGCTTGTTGCCTTTGTCATCGACCGGGCCAGTGACACCAGGTGGGATATGCCATCCATGCTTTGGAATCCTGTCTTTGTTGCAGGCATTCTCGCCCTGCTCGCATACGGGCATTTCCTGCTTTTGAAGTGGCTTGACAACAAGTATCCGTCCGAACGTCCTGTCACTTTCAACTCCGGCTACAAGAAAATCACTCTGAAAAAAGAGGATATCCTCTACATTGAATCCCGAGACTCCGAGGTCTGGATATATACGCGTGATGGGCAGCAATACCGCAACAGGACCGGCATCAGCCTTTGGGAAGAATCGTTGGGCCCCGGTTTCCTTCGTGTCCATCGGTCATTCCTGGTCAATATCGCTGATGCCGCCTTGACGGCATCCGATGTCGTCTCCGTCGGGAACCAGGAGATCCCAGTATCCCGTAAGTATAAGGATTCGGTAAAAGCTGTTCTTGCCACATCCGAGAAATAGAGGATTTGGCTGTATGTTTTCATTCACCCTTACGGACCTTGGGGAAATAAGCGGCGTTATTATATCTCCTTTGCTTCTTCGCGCAAAAAAGCCAATACTACACGGTTGAACGCATCCGGATATTTGCTGGCAACGAAGTGATTTCCTTCTAGAATGACCAGTTGAGCATCCGGGATATGGCTGGCAATCAGTCGTGTATGTTCTTCCTTAACCATGTCCTTGGTTCCGGCAATGACCAGCGTTTTAGCCTGGATTCTTGACAGTTCCTCCGGCTTCACATTCGGATCATTCACCATCAGTCCCAGCATCTCTGCATGCAGTTTTGCTTCCGCGCTCTTGTTTGCGAACAGTTTGGAAAACCAATAGCCAATCTCAATGGGACACTGTATGTAGCTTTTGATACCTTTTGCATCCAGGTTGGCTCCGTTCAGGATGAGCCGGCTCACGCGCTCCCGGTACATCATCGCGAAGACCATAGCAATGTTCCCTCCGTCCGAGAAACCCAGGATATGCGCCTTCTCGAATTCATTTGCATCCATAAAGCCAAGAAGGTCATCGGCGAACTGCCGAATCGTGAACGGAGCGTCGCCCCGCGGTGTTTTTCCGTGTCCACGTGTGTCCAGGGCATAGACATGATAGTACTGGGCAAACGCATCAATCTGCCCAGCGAAATAATCACAGTTCTCTCCGTTTCCATGCAGCAGTATAAGCGGATCTCCCTGGCCTTTCTCTATGAAATGATGCTTTATGTCCATGCCGATAAATAAGAATTTACTTGTCTCTTTTCTTCGCCCAGGTATTGGCGAGAACTACGGCAGCGACCGCCAGAATGGCCACGCAGGAAAGATGGATTGTTGCCGCTAAATCAGCGTTCTTCATCAGGTAGAGGAAGAATAGGGCGGCCAGAGCAAAATGAAAACAGGCTACGATGAGCCGCAGGCGTTTGATATCATACTTCTTCTGCTTTTCGGGGGAAGAAGTGTTGTAGCCGGCAATAAACCCGTCACATTTGCCTCGGAGATAGGCTATCCCAATGAGAATCAGGATTACTGCGAGAAAGATGAACCACCAAATCATACAAATTACGATTTATCTAACTCTCAAAGATAATGATTTTTGGTCACTTCCCCTCTCTCACGAAATAGAACACCGGTGTCTCTTGTTTTCCGTAGAAACGCAGACCATACTCATTTACCGTGCGCAGCGCCCGCTGTGCTACAGGGTCATTCTTCTCGACATCGGTATATAAAAGGTGAAAGCCTTCGATAGACAACTGTTCTACCGGTATCTTCTTGAAGTGTCTTAAGAATCTTCCTTTGAATAACTTATTGGTTATTACACTGCTCGAATCTTGAAATCTAACGACATACGAACAATAATACGGTTCCTCTCCGAATATCATTCGCTCCTTTTTAGTCCTTGCAGTCCGAGGCTGTGTATATATAATAATTTCTATGCATTCATCCGGGATGGCGGCACTGTGCAAGAAATAATAGTGATTATCGTCATAAGGAGTCAATAGAGGGGTTGCGTCGATTGCCGCGGCCACAACCTTATCATTTTGGGATTCCTGTCCAAACACTAATGAATCTCGTTCCATCCATACATCGTAATTGTCACCATCCTTTGCCCCGGGAAGTATTTCAGTAACAGAATCATAATATCCAATTAACTTAAATACCAATTCGGTCTTTCCTTTTATCGGAACAGGAACAGTATATCGCCCTACTGAATCGGTAAAAACAATCTTCTGTTGAGAGGAACATACCCAACAATACTTTATTGGCGAGAGGTTTTCTTTATCATAAACAACACCACAAACATCTACTGTTTGAGCGAACAGCAGACATGAATTCAAAACGAGAAGGATTGAAATAATAAAATGTCTCATACTGAGTTCTCTGCGGATTTAATTTCTATCAAAACGAGCTGGCGATACAGATAAATTCCGATTAATCTGTTTGTTATTCTTTCGTGAAGATGTATACTGCCACTGTTGGTAGAATGACTAATAGCAGCAGTGTGATCTCCACCAAGGCATACGAGCCGAAATAGTCGACCAATGTCTGGAATTTCAGGATCCCGTCAACCAGTAGTACCAGGAGGGCAAACCAGCATATTCCAAATATCGCTGCGAACTTGAACTTTCTTTTCTTCAGTTTCATCTAGTCAGATAGGCTTTATCCCATGATTTCCTTTGGCAGCATCCCGCACAGCGCATCTTCTCTGATGACCTTGGGAGCGGCCTTCCCCGCCAGTACCAGCACCTTCTTTCCATTCCGGTAGATGTGAAGTTGCCGTGAACGGACGACAGCAGTCAGTTCCGGGTCCTCCTGCATGGAAGTCCAAAGACCATGATAGACTCCGTCATCTTCGAAGAGTTTCTTCTGAAGATGCGAACACATATTCGATGTATCGATGTTCATACTGTTGTCTGAATCGGCTTTCAACTTTGTTTGAGAGCGGCAGTCAGCGGTCGAAGCATCTCCAGATCCACATAATCCACCTTCTTGCCATACGTGGCCAGGACGGCCTTGAATTCGGAGGTCAGTTTCTCCTCCGGCAGCTTGGCAGCCTGCGAATACATCATCTTCATCAAGATGCGGTATTTCAGTTCCAACTGGCTGTAGTCAATGGCGCCACGCAGGTGGAAGATTCTGTTCTCGTCATACATCTGCGGCGGAATCTGCTTTTTCAAAGCCTCCCGCAGCGGGCCGATGAAGGCTTGGTCCTCCGGATCGACCATACCCACGGTGATGACATAGAGTTCCTGGCCATGGGTCAACTTGGCCATACGATTATACAGCCCTAGGCTATCGGCCTCTTTGTAGTCAACGGCCTTGAGGCCTGTCCTTTCAGCAAGTCCCTCGGCATATCGTTTCGCAGACCCGTGCTGGCTGCCGTAGATGATGATGTCCATAAACCCGTTTTATCGATGTAAAGATAAGGACAATCCCGCGAAAGAGCAAAGCGGAACAGCCCCGTGACGGTGAATATCCGGACTTCCGAGTATACGCTGCGAGTATCATCTTGTCGAAATCCCCTCAAAAACGGGGCATATACCGTCCACTCTACCATGGTCCACCACGTTCTCTCGTGCGCAATGGGTAATTTGCAGTAGGAAATTCATTGAAAACCAACATACCATGTCACGTTACAAATTTCA